>JAFAEU010000129.1 GCA_023423855.1 Pseudomonadota bacterium
GGCGTAGACCGAGTAGCTCTTCCAGAAGCCGACCGGGATCGCCGCGCTGTTGACGATATGCAGCAGCGCGACGGCGAGGATGAACGCGCCGTAGAACCAGTTGGCCACGTAGATGTGGCGCACCTTGCGCGTGCCGATGGTGCCGAAGAACACCACCGCGTACGACACCCAGGTCACGGCGATCAGCAGGTCGATCGGCCACTCCAGCTCGGCGTATTCCTTGCCCTGGGTCCAGCCCAGCGGCAGGGAGATGGCCGCGGCCACGATCACCGCCTGCCAGCCCCAGAACACGAAGGCCGCCAGCCTGTCGGAGATCAGCCGCACGTGGCAGGTGCGCTGCACCACGTGCAGGCTGGTGGCGAACAGGGCGCAGCCGCCGAAGGCGAAGATCACCGCGTTGGTGTGCAGCGGGCGCAGGCGGCCGTAGCCGAGCCAGGAGATGCCGTGGGTCAGGTCCGGCCAGTACAGCTGGGCGGCGATGACCACGCCCACCAGCATGCCGACCACGCCCCAGACCACGGTCATCACCGCGAACTGGCGCACCACCTTGTCATTGTAACTCGTTGCCGCGGCCTGCTGCATGGGCCATCCCCGGGGGTATCGATCGGCGCGAAGGGTAGTCCGCCGGCCCCCGGAGTGTCGTTGATCTGAATCAAGGTGGTCCGGGCGGCGTTCGTGCAAGGCTCCACAATCCCGGGGGACCGGCGGACCCCCGATTTCCTGCGGAGATTGGGCCGGGCCGGCGGCTTGATCCGGGTCAAGGCGGGCCCCGGAGGACCTGCGGATACTGCGGCCCATGCAGACGAGCTCTCCCGTCATCCCCGAGCGGACCTGGCGTTTCGACGCCGACCTGCTGCGCCGCTACGACCGGCCGGGGCCGCGCTACACCTCGTACCCGACCGCCCCCAATTTCAGCGATGGCTTCGGCGAGGCCGATTTCCGCGACATCGCCCGGCGCAGCAACGAGGACCCGATCCCGCGCCAGCTCTCGCTGTACGTGCACATCCCCTATTGCCAGAGCCCCTGCTTCTACTGCGGCTGCAACCGGGTCATCACCCGCGACGAGGCCAGGGGCCGCATCTACCTCGACCGCCTGCAGCGCGAGATCGCCTCGCTCGCGCCGCTGTTCGACCGTGACCGCGAGGTCGTCCAGCTGCACCTGGGCGGCGGCACCCCGAACTTCCTCGCCCCGCGCCTGCTGGGCGAACTGGTCGGCAGCCTCGGCCGCCAGTTCAGCTTCAGCCACGCGCTCGACCGGGATTTCTCGATCGAGCTGGACCCGCGCTTCGTCACTCCGGCCGACGTCGAGGTGCTGTCGGCGATCGGCTTCAACCGCACCAGCCTCGGCGTGTAGGACTTCGATCCCGAAGTGCAGAAGGCGGTCAACCGCGAGCAGGGGATCGACGAAACCCTCGCCATCATCGACGCCTGCCGCCGCTTCGGCATGCGCTCGGTCAACGTGGACCTGATCTACGGCCTGCCGAAGCAGACCCCGGAAGGTTTCGCGCGCACGCTCGACACGGTGGTCGCCGCGCGCCCTGACCGGCTGGCGATCTACGGCTACGCGCACATGCCGCGGCTGTTCAAGGCGCAGAAGCAGATCCGCGACGAGGACCTGCCCAGCGCCGAGGGCAAGCTCGCGCTGCTGGA
This sequence comes from Pseudomonadota bacterium, assembly GCA_023423855.1. Taxonomy (GTDB): domain Bacteria; phylum Pseudomonadota; class Gammaproteobacteria; order Xanthomonadales; family Xanthomonadaceae; genus Luteimonas. The sequence continues at coordinate 1,651 of JAFAEU010000129.1, forward strand.
GCTGGCGGTGCAGCGGCTGGGCGACGCTGGCTACGAATACATCGGCATGGACCACTTCGCGCTGCCCGGCGACGAGCTGGCGCGGGCGCAGCGCGAGGGGGGACTGCACCGCAATTTCATGGGCTACACCACCCACGCCCAGACCGACCTGGTCGGCTTCGGCGTGAGCGCGATCAGCCACGTCGGCGACAGCTTTACCCAGAACCATCGCGACCTGCCGTCGTGGGAGGCCGCGGTCGACGCGGGGCGCCTGCCGATCTGGCGCGGCCTGATGCTGGGCAACGACGACGTGCTGCGCGCCGACCTGATCCAGCAGCTGATGTGCCGGGGCGAGATCGACGTGCGCCGGGTCGAGAAGGCCTACGGCATCAATTTCGGCGAATACTTCGCCGACGCGCTGGACGCGTTGCGCCCGCTGCAGGACGACGGCCTGGTGCAGTGCCCGCCGGGCACGATCCGCGCCACGCCCCGCGGACGGGCGCTGTTGCGTATCATTGCCATGTGCTTCGACCGGTATCTCGGGAATCCCGCGGAAGGAGTGCGCTATTCCCGGACCATCTGAAGCGTCAGGCAGGACAGCAAGCGTGCGCGAGCCACCATTGACAGTGCTGTCCGGGACACCGATCGCGGACGACGGTGACGAATTCACCTTCTGCAGCACCTGCGCGTTCTCGGCGGCCTGCCTTTCGGAGGGCTACGACAAGAGCCAGCTGCGCGACCTGCACGTGCTGGTCGAGCACGTCGGCCCGTTCCGCGAAGGCGACGACATCTTCCGCGAGGGCGATCCGTTCAATGCCATCGCCGCCGTCCGCGCCGGTACGGTCAAGACCTACGTCAACGACGCCAGCGG
>JAFAEU010000182.1 GCA_023423855.1 Pseudomonadota bacterium
CGGCGTCGCCGGGCTGCGTGTGATCGACGCATCGATCATGCCTACGATGGTGTCGTCCAACACCCATGCGCCGACCGTCATGATCGGTGAGCGGGGAGCGCAGATGATCCTCGAAGACCTGAATTCATAACGACACGAGACAGCCCATGATCGATATGCGTCTGCGGCCACCCCTGCCGGGGTGGCGAAACTCCCGCCTTTTCTCCATCGAGCCGTTCAATGCCTTGGCGCACGTCGATTTTCCTCGCTCGCCGTCTGCCGATTCGCACGATATGCACGACCTGCTGGCCGAAATGGATGCCGCCGGTATTGAGACAGGGGTGGCGATGGGTCGTCAGTCGCCTGGCGCCTTCGGGGTGCTTCCCAATGACGAGCTGGTGGATCTGGTGCGCACCCATCCGGGCCGTTTCGTCGCCTGGGCGGGCCTGGATGTCACGCAGCCGATGGATGTCGTACTGGCCGAGGTGGAGCGCACCGCTGCCCAGGGGGTGTTCAAGGGTTACTCCATTGAACCGACGATGTTCAGCGACTTTTCGCACGCGAGTGATCGCAAACTGTATCCGCTGTACGAACGGCTGCAGCAACTGCAGTTGCCGGTCAACATTTCGATGAGCTGCGCGCTGCAGGTCGGCTCTTCGCAGCCGCTGAACAAGATCGATCCCGGCCATCTGGTGCCGGCCACCAAAGATTTCCCGCAGCTGCAGTTCCACATCGCTCACGCCTGCTGGCCGTTCGTGCGAGAGGCCATCGCCGTTGCCATCTCGCGGCCCAACGTGTGGCTGTCGCCGGATATGTACCTCGTGCCGCAGTTCGTCGGTGGCGCCGACTATGCTCACGCGGCGCGTCACTTTCTGCAGCGCCGGATGTTGTTCGGCACCGCCTATCCCTTCAAGCCGCTGGCCGCCACCGTGGCCGGGTATCGCTCCTGGGGCTTCGGCGCGGCGCTCGAACAGGCGATCTATCGCGACAACCCGCGCCGATTGATGAACCTGGAGTGAGCATGGATCCAATCATCGATTTCCGCATTCGCCCGCCGCTGCAATGCTTCCGGGATCAGTTCATCTACCGTTCCCATACCGAGCAGCGCCTGAAGGTTGACCAGAGCACGCTACCGGCCTTGTGGCGCAACCGGGATGAATCACGCTCCGCGCGTGAGCGGTCACTGGTCCTGTTGCTCGAGGAAATGGATCGTGCCGGTGTTACCCATGGCGTGGTGCTCGGCCGCGATGCCGGCGAGCGTTTCGGTGCGTCGAGCAATGACGAGATCGCCGAGTTCTGCGCCGGTAGCGGCGACCGCTTCGTCGGTTTTGCGGGCATCAACGGCCGCGATCCGAAAGCGGCGGTCGACCAGGTGCGTCGTATCAAGGCGCTCGGCCTGCGCGGCGCGGCCTTCGACAATGGTTTCGTGGAACTGCACCAGGATGATCCCGCGCTTTGGCCGGTCTATGACGCGGTGGCGGAAGAAGGTCTGCCTCTTGCGCTGACCGCCAGCATGCTGCTGGGCTCCGACATGAGCTTCGCGCACCCCGACCGCTTTCGCACGGTAGCCAAGCGCTATCCGGATACGCAGATTCTGGTGCCGCACGCTGGCTGGCCCTGGACGACGCTGGCCTGCGCCGTGGCCTATGAGAATCCCAACATCTGGTTGATGCCGGATTGCTACCTGAACACGCGTGCCCCCGGTACTGACGATTTCGTCCAGGCCGCCAATACCTTCATGGAAGACCGGCTGCTTTACGCCAGCGCCTACCCGGTCCGGCCCATCGGCACGAGCCTCGAAACCTTCCGTTCTCTGCCGTTGAAGAAGCAGGCCATGGCCAAGGCGTTGTTCAGCAATGCCCAGCGCCTGCTTGGCTGGCCGGTGCAGTAGGCGGAATCAAGGAGACACGATGAGAGCCTCTCGAAGAACCTTGCTCGCGACCGGCGCCGGCGTTTCGGCCCAACTGTTGGTGCCGAACCTGGTGCGCGCTCAGGAAACCTACCCGTCGCGTCCGTTGCGTATCGTCGTGGCGGTGCCCGCGGGCGGGCCGACGGACATCATGGCCCGGCTGATCGGGCAGAAGCTGTCGGTCGCGCTCGGCCAGCCGGTGATCGTCGAGAACCGGCCCGGCGCCGGCCAGACGATCGGCACGGCCGCCGTGGCCAGAGCACCGGCCGACGGCTATACGCTGTTCATGTGCACGCAGACCTTCGCCGTCAATCCGAGCATCTTTCCCAGTCTGCCCTACGACTCGCAGAAGGATTTCGTGCCGGTGGCCCTGATCACGCGTCTGCCCTATGGCGTCTTCGTCCATGGCAAGTTGCCGATCAACTCGTTGCGGCAACTGATCGATCATGCGAAACGCAATCCCGGCAAGCTGAACTACGCCTCCACCGGCGCGAGTTCCCAGCCACGCATTGGCGGCGAGCTGTTCAAGCTGCGGACCGGCACCGATCTGCTGCACGTGGTCTACAACGGCTCGGCGCCGGCGATCGTCAGCCTGGCGAGTGGCGAGACACAGGTGATGTTCCACGATTTTCTCGCCCTGATACCGCAGCTCCAGAATGGCAACATCCGGGCGCTGGCAGTCGCGTCGAAAGGCCGCCTGCCCGTTGCCCCGGACGTTCCCAGTGTGGCTGAACTCGGTTTGTCCGATCTACCTGGCCTGGAGTTGACCGCCTTGTTCGGGGTGCTGATGCGCAGCGGCACGCCCAAACCGATCGTCGATCTGCTCAATGCCGAGATCAACAAGGTGTTGGCCGATCCCGAAGTGCGCCAGCGGATGGTGCGCGATGGTGCCGAACTCATCGAGCCGCAGACGCCGGAGCAGTTCGGCGAGTTCATCCGCGCCCAGGCCAAGGAGCTCGGCGGCATCGTCCGGGCGGCCAATATCAAGGTGGAATGATGACGATGCTGGAAACTCGAGCTTCGGTCGCCTCGCCGCAGCCGACCCGATCGAGCTGATGGCGGGTGCCGCGCAAGCGGCGCTCGACGATGCCGGGCTGCAACGATCGCAGCTGGATGGCGTGATTCCAGACGCTGGCGTAGGTGGGCGATGCGCAAACCGAAGTGCCCAATGGCGGCTCCGTTCCTTCCTGCTATGCGCTGATGGCCTCGCGCTATCTGCACGAAACTGGTCTGCGGTCCGACGATCTGGCCGAGGGAACGCGGGTCATGGGTCATGCGGTCGACGGGGGGGCAATCGGCGACCCGGTTCAGGCCACGGTATTCGAGCATGGCGGGCAAGGGCTCCTGAAGTTCGTTCCTGCGACAGGCATGCCGAGTTGAACACGGATGCGGAAATGAACACTTCCTTCCTGCGCTTTGATGATTTCGAACCCGGCGCTCTGCTGGGCAGCGTCACGGACATGCTGGAGGAACGTTTGCTGGCCGACTGGCAGCGGCTCTATCCCTGGGA
>JAFAEU010000212.1 GCA_023423855.1 Pseudomonadota bacterium
AGGCGTCGATGCGGCGGCGTGACCTGCTCCTGCTCGCGGCCGCGCTCGCCCTGCTGGCGACGGCCTGTTCGCGGCTGAGCTTCGTCAAGCCCAACGCGCAGCGCAAGGGTATGGACCGGGTCGCGCCGGAATACAGCTTCAAGGAAACCGAGGCCAGCAAGCGCAGGACGGAGGCGCGCCGCCGCGTTTCGGTGGCCAATCAGCAACTGCAGGCGGGCAACCTCGACGCCGCGGCCGCGGAGGCCCGGGCGGCGCTCAAGGCCGATCCGTCGCTTCCCGAAACCCATACCACGATGGCCTTCATCGCCAGCCGCCAGGGACAGGCCGAACTGGCCGGCAGCCACTACGCGGAAGCCGCGAAGCTGGGGCCCTCGGGCGCCACCTACAACAACTACGGTGCATGGCTGTGCGGCAACGCGCGTGCGGCGGAATCGCTGCGCTGGTTCGACAACGCCGTCACCGACCCCAACTACGGCGATCGCGCCGGCGCCCTGGCCAATGCCGGCACCTGCGCCGCCATCGCCGGGCAGCACGATCGCGTCGAGCGCGACCTGCGCGCCGCGCTCCAGCTCGATCCGGCCAATGCCGTCGCGCTGGGGGCGATGGCCGAGCACCAGTTCCGCCAGGGAAGCTACTTCGAAGCCCGCGCCTTTTCCGAGCGCAGGCTCTCGGCCGCGCCCGCGACGCCGGCCGCACTCGAACTGGCGTCACGAATTGAAGAAAAACTCGGCGACAGCACCGCCGCCGCCCGTTATGTTCGCCGGCTGAGGACGGAGTTTCCGCAAGCAGGGAACGCGCTTCCAGGGGAAAGCAGCACACCATGAACTCGTCCGACCCAATGGCTGGCCGGTCCGACCGCGGCAACGGGGAGCGCCTGCGCAAGGCGCGCGAGGCCGCCGGCCTGTCCGTCGCCGACGTGGCGCAGCGCCTGAAGATGCCGGCGCGGGTGGTCGAGTCGCTGGAAGCCGGCGACTGGGACCGCCTCGACGCCCCCGTGTTCGTCCGCGGCCAGTTGCGCAGCTACGCGCGCCTGCTGGGCGTGCGCGTCGACGACGAACTGCCCGCGGCGTCGCACGCGGTGCCGATCGAACCGGCCCGCCTGCAGCCGCGCACGTTCACGCCGCCATTGCGCCGCGCCGCCGACAGGATGATGGGGCGCATGGTCTACATCGTGATCACTGCGCTGATCGCGGTGCCGGTGTGGATGGCGACGCGCTCGCACCTGGATTCGCAGATCCGCGTCGATGCCTCGCTCGATCTGCCGACGACGGCGGCCTCGCCCGCGCCGGCGCGCCCGCAGGGCAACGGGCAGCCGGACACCGGCCCGCGCCCGCTGGTGGCCTCGATGGCCTCGCTGCCGCCACGCGCGGCCAAGCACAATGAACAGGTCTCCGCGCTGTCGCTGCGCTTCACCGAAGACAGCTGGGTGGAAATCTTCGCGGCCGACGGCGGCGTGCTCGAACGCGGCCTGCTCAAGGCCGGCGAACGCCGCGACTACGCCCGCGGCGAGGTCGGCCGCGTCGTGCTCGGCAACGCCGGCTCGGTCGAGGTCAGGGGCAACGGCAGCGTTCAGGATCTGTCTGCCTTCCAGCGAGCGAACGTCGCGCGCTTTACGGTATCCTCTGACGGCTCCATCGAGCCGATCGGCCAGTAGCGCCGCAGGCGGACCGGTGGAACGCGCGCCCGGCCACCGATGCCGGGCGTTCCCGATCGCTCCGCTTGTCCCGCCACCGGCTGCGGACAGGACACACTGGCAGTAGACGATGGCGTTGGATGAACTGCTCGACGAGCACGAACAAAGCGAAAAAGTCCGCAACTGGCTGAAGCAGAACAGCCTCGGCCTGGTCGGAGGCCTCGCCCTCGGGCTGGCCCTGATCGGCGGCGGCAAGTGGTGGATGCAGCAGCAGCACCAGAAGCGGGTCGCGATCGGCGAATCCTACAGGTCCACGCTCGACGCCATCGGCGCCGGCGACATCGACAAGGCCAAGGCGCAGGCCGCATCGCTGGCCGATACACCGTACGCGGCGCTGGCCGCGCTCGACCTCGCCAAGGCGCAGCTCGACGCCGGCAAGACCGACGAGGCGATCGCCACGCTGCGCGCCGCGGGCAGCGAGGATCCCGGCCTGTCCGCACTGATCCGCCAGCGCCTGGCGCGCCTGCTGATCGAGGCCGGCAAGGGCGAGGAGGCGCTGGGCCTGCTCGCGGGCATCGACGATGCCACCTCGATCGAAACCCGCGGCGACGCGCGGTTCGCGCTCGGCAAGACCGAAGAAGCCCGCAAGGACTACGAAGAAGCCCTGCGCAAGCTCGACGTCGCCGCCCCGCAGCGCCAACTGCTGGAACTGAAATTGACCCAGGCCGGCGGCGCGCCGGAAACGACGGGGACCGAATCCTGATGAAGTCGGAAAGCATCTCGCCGGTGATCCCGCGTCCCGGCATGCGGCGCCACGCCGCCCGTGCGCTGATCGTCCTTGCCTGCGTGTTCGCGCTCGCCGGCTGCAGCACGGTCAGGGGCTGGTTCGGCGGCGGTGGCGACAGCGACAAGGCCAAGGCCAAGAAGGCGGCCGAGCCGGCGGAACTGGTCGAGTTCGCGGCGTCCGCGACCGTCTCCCGCCTCTGGTCGGCCAAGGCCGGCAAGGGCGAGGACCACCTGGGCGTGCGCCAGGCGCCGGTGATCGCCGATGGCCGGGTCTATGCGGCCGCGGTGGACGGCGGCGTGCGTGCGTTCGACCTGCAGTCCGGCGCTTCCGTCTGGCATTACGACTCCGACCTGCGCCTGAGCGGCGGTCCCGGCGCGGGCGAGGGCCTGGTCGTGGTCGGCGGCCTCAAGGGCGAGGTGATCGCGCTGGACGCGGCCACCGGCAGCGAGCGCTGGCAGGCCAAGGTCGTCAGTGAGGTCATCTCCGCGCCCGCGGTCGGGCAGGGCATGGTGTTCGTGCGCTCCAACGACGGGCGCGTGACCGCGTTCGACGCGGCCAGCGGCGAGCGCCGCTGGTTCTGGACCCGCGAACTGCCGACGCTGACCGTGCGCGGCAACGACGCCCCGGTGCTGGGCCCCGGTTTCGTGTTCGTCGGCAACGACGACGGCACCCTGGCCGCGCTGTCGTTCGCCGATGGCCGGCAGCTGTGGGACGTCCCGATCGCGCAGCCCGACGGCCGCACCGAACTCGATCGCATGGCCGACGTCGACGGCACCCCGGTGCTCGACGGCACCGTGCTCTACGCGAGCAGCTACAAGCAGTCGACGCTGGCGATCGACGCACCCAGCGGCCGCCCGATCTGGGGCAGCGAGCATGGCGGTTCGAACCGCCCGGCGCTGGCGATCGACAAGCTGGTGGTGTCCGACCGCAACGGCTCAGTGTGGGGCCTGGACCGCAGTTCCGGCAGCGCCAGCTGGGAACAGCCTGCGCTGGCGCGGCGCGACCTCAGCGGCGTGGCGGTGCAGGGCGACTACGCGGTGGTCGGCGACTTCGACGGCTACCTGCACTGGCTGCGGCTCGACACCGGCGACTTCGCCGCGCGCGAGCGCGCCGGCCGCGCCGCGATCAAGGGCGCGCCGGTGGCGGCGGACGGCATCCTCGTGGTGCAGAACGTGGATGGAGACCTGACGGCCTGGCGGGTGCAGTAGGAACCGGGAGTCGGGAGTCGGGGAAGCGTCCTCCTCCCTCATTCCCATGCTGTCATCCCGAGCGCAGCGAGGGATCTGCTTGCGTCGTTTCCGATCGGGCCAGGCAGATCCCTCGCTGCGCTCGGGATGACAGCGCGTTACGCTTCCTCCTGACCTGATCTTCAACCCTCAGCCCTCGCATACCGCCATGCTCCCCTCCGTCGCCCTCGTGGGCCGCCCGAACGTCGGCAAGTCGACGCTGTTCAACGCGTT
>JAFAEU010000229.1 GCA_023423855.1 Pseudomonadota bacterium
TGCTCGACAACGCGATCGATTTCTCGCCGGAAGGCGGCGTGGTCTCGCTCGTGGCCGGCGCCGAGGGCGATGGCCTGCGCTTCGAGGTGTCCGACCAAGGCCCCGGCGTGCCGGACTACGCGATCGAGCGCGTCTTCGAGCGCTTCTACTCGCTGCCGCGGCCCCGCACGCAGGCGCGCAGCAGCGGGCTCGGCCTGGGCTTCGTGCGCGAGGTCGCCGCGCTGCACGGCGGCGAGGCGGCGCTGCGCAACCGGCCGGAGGGTGGTGCTGTGGCCAGCGTGCGGCTGCCGGCTGCCTGATCGCCAATCCAGCTGTCATCCCGACCGCAGGGAGGGATCCCGGGCGACGCCGGAAGACTTCAGACTGCAGTTCTCTTCGGCCCATAAGCTCCATCGCGACCGGGATCCCTCCCTGCGGTCGGGATGACACCAGGAGGGAGCGGAACCCGCATCAGGACGACACTCGTCGCTTCACACCCGCTTCACCATTCCCCCATCGTGGCCTCGCGAACGTCCCGCATCGTGCCCGCCGACATCCCGATGGAGGCGAGACGATGCGACTGTGGCTGAAGATCCTGATGGTGCTGGGCATGACCCTGGCGATCCTGGTGCCCCTGCTGCTGATTCGCGGGGTGATCCACGACCGCGAGGCCTACCGGCGCGACGCGGTGCGCGAGATCGCGCGCAGCGAGGCCGCCGCGCAGGGCCTCATCGGCCCGGTGCTGGTGGTGCCGTGGACCGAGACGGTCGAGGTCGAGGAGAAGAACGCTGCCGGCGAAGTCGTCCGCAAGGTCAAGCGCGACGGCGAAAGCGGCGAGTGGCTGTTCTTCCCCGAATCGATGGCGCTCGAGGGCACGATGAAACCCTACACGCGCCGGCGCGGCCTGCACGAGGTGCGGATGTACACGCTGTCGGGACAGCTGGCGGCGGACTTCGAGGCGCAGATCCCGCGCGATGCCGATCCGGAACTGCCGCGCAAGATCGGCCGTCCCTGGCTCAGCTACGGCATCGCCGACGTGCGCGGCCTGCGCGGTTCGCCGCGGCTGCAGCTCGACGGCGTGGACGCCGCGCTGCTGCAGGGCCATGGCCATCGCGACCAGCCCGGCGTGCACGTGCGGCTGGCGCCGCCGGTGGCCGGTGGCACGGTGTCGCTGCAGACGCGGCTGGATTTCGAGCTTGCCGGCGCCGAGGCGCTCGCGGTCGCGCCGCTGGCGACGCACAACCGGATCACGATCGCCTCGCCGTGGCCGCACCCGCTGTTCAACGGCGCCTTCCTGCCGGGCCAGCGCAGCATCGACGCCGGCGGCTTCAAGGCGAGCTGGGGAGTGTCCTCGCTCGCGACCAATGCCCAGCACCAGTACCGGAGCGGCGGCGGCCTGTCGTCGGCGTCGGTGGCGGCGATCCGCGACGGCATGGGCGGCGAGGGCGTCGACGCGATCGGCGTGTCGCTGGTCGAACCGGTCGACGCCTACTCGCAGGCCGACCGCGCCAGCAAGTACGGCATCCTGTTCGTGCTGCTGACCTTCGTCGGCTTCTTCATGTTCGAGCTGATCAAGCAGCTGCGCATCCACCCGATCCAGTACGGGCTGGTGGGCCTGGCGCTGGCGATCTTCTTCCTGCTGCTGGTGAGCCTGTCGGAGCACGTCGCGTTCGGCTGGGCCTATCTCGTCGCCAGCGTCGCCTGCATCGGATTGCTCGGCTTCTATCTCTCGCACGTGCTGCGCAGCCGTGCCCGCGGCATCGGCTTCGCGACGATGCTGGCGACGCTGTACGCGGCGCTGTACGGCCTGCTGGTGTCGGAGGACAACGCGCTGGTGCTCGGCGCCGGCCTGCTGTTCCTGATCCTGGCGACGATCATGGTGGTCACGCGCAAGGTCGACTGGTACCAGCTGTCGGCGCGCACGGGTGAAGCGCGCGGTTGAGCGTGGCGGGGCGGCCCCCACCCCAGCCCTCCCCCGCAAGCGGGGGAGGGAGCCAAGAGCGACCGCTTCTGCTCCCTCCCCCGCCTGCGGGGGAGGGTTGGGGTGGGGGCAAGCGCAGGAAAACCGGACCATCGATACGCTCTAGAATCACGAGATGGAAAACGACAGCGCCATCGCCATCCGCAGCCTGACCGGCGACAGCGCGCGACGGCATCTCGACGACGTCGCCGCACTGCGCATCGCGGTCTTCCGGGACTGGCCCTATCTCTACGCCGGCGACATGGAATACGAGCGCGAATATCTCGCCGCATACGCCGCCTCGCCGCGCAGCGTGTTCGTGCTGGCCTTCGACGGCGACCGCGTGGTCGGCGCATCCACCGGCATCCCGCTGGCGGACGACGCGCCCGCCTTCCAGGCGCCGTTCCGCGCGCAGGGGATCGATCCGGGCAAGGTGTTCTATTTCGGCGAGTCGGTGCTGCTGCCGGCCTGGCGCGGCCGCGGCATCGGCCACGCCTTTTTCGACGGCCGTGAGGCGCATGCGCGCGCGCTGGGCGGGTTCGGATGGACCGCGTTCGCGGCGGTCGATCGCGACGAGGCCGACCCGCGCAGGCCCGGCGGCCATCGCGGCAACGAGGCGTTCTGGTCGAAGCGCGGCTATGCGCGCCAGCAGGAGCTGGCGATGGAACTGGACTGGAACGAGCCGGAGGTCGGTGAGATCCGGCACGTGCTGACGTTCTGGACGCGTCCGCTGGGCGATGCCGCATGAAGGTCGCCGCGGCGAAGTATGCGATCGGACGGCCGGCATCGTTCGCCGCGTTCGCGGACCGCCAGCGACGCCTGCTCGAGGGCGTCGCCGCAGGGGGCGTGCAGCTCGCCGTGTTGCCCGAATACCTGTCGCTGGAGCTGGGCGCGACCTTCGACGACGCCACCGCCGGCGACCTGCACGCCTCGCTGGCGGCGATCCAGCGCCATCGCGACGACTGGATCGCGCTGTTTTCCGGCATCGCGCGCGACACGGGAATGACGATCGCCGCCGGTACCTTCCTGCTGGACGCGGGCGGCAGCCGCTATCGAAACCGCGCCGACCTGCTGCTGCCCGACGGCGGCCATGCCTGGCAGGACAAGCTGCAGCTGACCGGCTTCGAGAAGCAGGCCGGCGTCATCGACGGCGGCGACGCGCTGAAGGTATTCGACGCCGGCGGCACGCGCTTTGGCGTGGCGGTCTGCTACGACATCGAATTCCCGCTGCCGGTGCGCGCGCAGCAGGAGGCCGGCGCGCGACTGCTGCTGGTGCCCAGCTGCACCGACACCGCCGCGGGCGCGACGCGGGTGCGCACCGGCTGCCTCGCGCGGGCGCTGGAGAACCGCTGCTTCGTGGTGCAGTCGGTGACCGCCGGCGAGGCGCCGTGGAGCCCGGCGCTCGACGTCAATACCGGCGAGGCGGCGGTGTTCGCGCCGATGGATGCCGGGTTTCCGGCGGATGGCGTCGTGGCACGCACCCTTGGCGATGAGGCATGGGCGATCGCGGAGATTGATCCCGCGGCGTTCGAAGCCTCGCGCGCGTCGGCGCAGGTCGCGAACGACCGCGACTGGTGCGGTCAGCTGTTGCCTTCACTCACCACTGCAAAGGTCGAACGCCTTTAGCGCGTCTAACAGAATGTCATTCCGAGCGCAGCGAGGAATCTTTCTTGCCACCCGCCATGCTCC
>JAFAEU010000232.1 GCA_023423855.1 Pseudomonadota bacterium
ACCCTAGACCGCCCCCTGCCCGCGTGACGCCGCCGCGGCTGCCGTGCCCCCCCTCCCCGACTGGACTGGCGCAGGCCGGCTGCATGGCCCGCTGATGCTCGAGTTCCTGATCGTCCTGGTCCTGATCGCCTGCAACGCGTTCTTCGCGCTGTCGGAGATGTCGGTGGTGACCTCGCGCAAGCCGCGGCTCAAGCAGCTGGCCGCCGAGCACCGCAGCGCGCGCAAGGCGCTGGAGCTGGCCGAACACCCGGAGCGCTTCCTGTCCACCGTGCAGGTGGGCATCACCCTGATCGGCATCCTCACCGGCTCGTTCGGCGGCAAGGCCTGGGGCCTGTCCATCGCGGGGAAACTGCTTGAAGCATTCCCCGCCATGGGCGCAACCGTCCCGTTCCTCGACAGCAGCTACGCAACTGCGACGGGCATGGTGTTGGCGATCGGCCTGATCACCTACCTCACCATCGTCCTGGGCGAACTGCTGCCCAAGCGGCTGGCGCTGCTGGCGCCGGAGAGGCTGGCCTCGTTCGTGGCCCTGCCGATGCACTGGCTGTCGCGGATCGCGACCCCGGCGGTGTGGCTGCTCAGCGCGTCGGTGCGCGGCCTGCTGCGCCTGCTGCGGCTGAACGACACCGAGGCCGCGCAGGTGACCGAAGAGGAGATCCGCATGCTGGTGAGCGAGAGCCACGAGCAGGGCGTGATCGACGCCGACGAGCGCAACATGATGAACCGCGTGCTGCGCCTGGGCGACCGCAGCACCGCCAGCCTGATGACGCCGCGCACCCGCATCGCCTGGCTCGACGTCGCCGAGGGCTTCGGCGAGAACCTGGCGACGATGCGCGAGACCCCGTTCTCGCGCTATCCGGTCTACCGCGGCAGCGACGCCGACGTCGCCGGCGTACTCGAGGTCAAGTCGCTGATCGACCGCCTCGACGAAGGCGCGTTCGACCTGTTCAAGTACCTGCGCGAGCCGCTGTTCGTGTCCGAATCCACGCCGGCGCTGAAGCTGCTGGAGATCCTGCGCGAGGAGCAGCAGTCCCTGGCGCTGGTGGTCGACGAATACGGCGACGTCACTGGCCTGGTCACGGTCAACGACGTGATGGAGGCGGTGATCGGCCGCAACCAGACCGGCGAGGGGCCGGACTCGATCCCGCAGATCACCACCCGCGACGACGGCTCGCTGCTGGTCGACGGCGGCATCTCGGTCGAGACCGTGCGCGAGCTGCTCGGCGGCGGCGCCCTGCCCGGCGAGGACGAGCACGACTACCACACCGCGGCCGGCATGGTGATCGCGCAGTTCGGGCGCATCCCCAACGTCGGCGAGCACTTCGACTGGGGCGGCTGGCGCATCGAGGTGGTCGACCTCGACGGCCCGCGCATCGACAAGCTGCTGCTGCAGCGCGTGGCGGACCCGGACGGCGGCGATGGCGGCTGAGGAGCCATCGTCGTCCGGCGACGACCCGATCCGGCGAACACGCCCCGGGACGCCGGGCACGCGCGAGCTGTTCGACGCGCTGGCCACGGGCGATCCCGAGGACCACCTCAGGCTCGAGGACATCCTCGCCGGGCTCAGTCGCCAGGTGTTCGGCATGCTGCTGTTCGTCGCCACCCTGCCCGCCTTCATCCCGATCCCGGGCGTGGGCGGCGCGATCGGCGGGCCGCTGACGGTGCTGGTCGGTGTGCACCTGCTGGTGGGCATGCGCAAGCTGTGGCTGCCGCGCTTCGTCGCCCGGCGCGGCCCGCGGCGCGCCAGCCTGCAGGCCTTCCAGCGCATGCTGGGCCCGTGGCTGGGGCGGCTGGAGCGGCTGGTCAGGCCGCGCATGACCGGCATGATCGAGCGCCGCGCCGCGTCGATGTTCACCGGGCTGCTGCTGGTGCTGCTCGGCATCCTGCTGGCGCTGCCGATCCCTTTCACCAACTACCTGTTCGGCGGCCTGCTGCTGGTCTACGCCTTCGCCCTGCTCGAGCGCGACGGCCTGCTGATGCTGCTGTGCTGGATCGCGGGCATCGTCGCGATCGTGGTGTTCGGCATCCTCAGCGGCGCCCTGGCCGCCGCAGCGACGCAGTGGATCGGCGGGCTGTTCGCCTGACGACTGTCATCCCGAGCGTAGCGAGGGATCTGCTTTCACGGCCCCGGAAAGCAGATCCCTCGCTACGCTCGGGATGACAGCCGGAGTAGGGACAGGTCCTTCGCCCGCCGCCCTACCCCAGCAGCCGCGCGAACTCCTGGTTGCCCATCGGGTGCCCCAGCCAGAAGCCCTGCGCCAGGTCGCAGCCGCGCTCGCGCAGGATCGCGTACTGGCCTTCCTTCTCCACGCCCTCGGCCACGACGTGGATGCCGAGCGAATGCGCCATCGCGATGATCGCGGTGGTCAGCGCCAGGTCGTCCGGGTCGCGCAGCACGTCGGCGACGAAGCTGCGGTCGATCTTGACACCGTCCACCGGCACCCGGCGCAGGTGGCTCAGGCCCGAGAAGCCGGTGCCGAAATCGTCCAGCCACACCTTCACGCCCGCGTTGCGCAACCGCGCCAGCAGGCTGCTCACGCGGGCCTCGTCGCCGATCACCGCGGTCTCGGTCAGCTCGACGTGCAGGTGCTGCGCCGCCAGCCCGGTTTCGCGCAGCACGGTCTCGACCTGCGCCGCGAGGTCGCCCGTGTGCAACTGCCGCGCCGACACGTTGACCGACACGAACAGCTCGCGCGCCGACGGGAAGTCGCGCTGCCAGCCGCGTGCGTCCATGCAGGCCGCGCGCAGCACCTGCGGGCCGATGACCTCGATCAGCCCGCTCTGCTCGGCGACGTCGATGAACAGCGACGGCGAGACCGGGCCGTGCTCGGGATGGCGCCAGCGCAGCAGCGCCTCGGCGCCGACCAGCTTGCCGCTCTCGAGCCGGTACACCGGCTGGTAGGCCAGGCTGAGCTCGCCGCGCTCCCAGGCCCCGCGCAGGTCCTGCTCCATGCGCACGCGCCGCTCGACCGCCTGGTCCATGACCCGGCTGTAGAAGCGGTAGCAGTTCTTGCCGGCGACCTTGGCCTGGTACATGGCGATGTCGCCGTTCTTCATCAGCACCGAGACGTCGGTGGCGTCGTCCGGGAACAGCGCGATGCCGATCGAGATGCCGAGGAAGACCTGGCGGCCGTGGACCGGGATCGGCCGCCCCAGCTCGCGCACCAGCGCATCGGCCAGCCGCTCGGCGCGCTCGCGGATGTCCTCGCCGTCCCCGCCCTTGAGCAGGATCACGAACTCGTCGCCGCCGAAGCGCGCCAGTTCCGCGCCGCCGCCGCGATACAGGTCGATCACCTCGCGGATGCGGCTGGAGAACTGCATCAGCACCTCGTCGCCGGCATCGTGGCCGATGGTGTCGTTGACCCGCTTGAAGTCGTCGATGTCCGCGAACAGCAGCGCCAACTGCCGCGCCGAGCCGTTGCCCTCGGCCACGCGCTGGTCGAGCAGTTCGCGGAACGCCAGCCGGTTCGACAGCCCGGTCAGCGCGTCGGTGTAGGCCATGCGGCGGATGTCGCGATCGTGGCGCACGATGCTGTCGCGCATGTGCGAGAAGGCGCGCATCAGGTCGCCGACCTCGTCGTTGCGGCGTGTGGTGGGCACGTTCGCCTCGAAGTTGCCGGCCTCGATCTCGCGCGCGGCGTCGGCCAGCTGCCGCACCGGCGACACCAGCGCGCGCTGCAGGACGAACCCGATCGCGACCAGCAGCGCGACCATGCCCGCGAGCAGCAAGCCTATCCACAGCAGCTGGCTGCGGCCGATCTCGCCCAGGCGGCCGGACATGAACCCGCCGACCTGCCGCTCGTCGGCCTTCATCGCCGCCAGCGAATAGCCGATGCGCACCCCGCCCAGGCGCTGGTCGCCGATGCGGATCGGCGCGGAGACGTCCATCAGCGCGTCGTTCGACTGCACGTGCACGTCGGTGATCGACAGCACCTCGTACGCAAACGGGTCGGACATCGACTGGCCGTAGGTCGAGATGTCCTGGCTGCCGTCGTGGATGACCCGGCCCTCGTTGTCGTAGACCAGGACGTAGTCCACGTCCGGCTGGCGCAGCACGTTGAGCAGCGCCGAGCCGATCGCGTCGAGGTCGAAGTAGTAGAGCGGGTTGACCAGTGAATCGGCCAGCTGCGTCGCCGCCGCCTCGCCCTGCGACAGCATCCGCTTCGACGAGAAATCGTGGATCGACTCCAGGCTGAGCGCCTGCACGTCGCGGTGCGCCGCGCCCTGCCGCTGCAGCACCAGCAGCACCAGCGACAGCGACGCCAGCAGCACCACCGCCGCAAGCAGCGCGAAGTGGGCGCGCAGGCCGACGCGCAGCCTCATTCGACCTCCCGGGCCACCCGGGACACGCCCCGGCGCAGATGGTCGAGGGCATGCGTGGTCTGCCCGTCGATCGGCACGAAGCGCGTGGTCTTGAAGAACCGCAGCAGCGCCTCGCGCGCGTCGGGGTCGTCGGCCGCGCCGAGCAGCACCTCGCGCAGGCGCTCGCGGACGCGTTCGTCGAGCGAGCCGCGCACCATTTCCAGCGCCCGCGGATAGTCCGGCGTTTCCCGCACGATCCGCAGGTCCCCGCGATAGGACGGCGGCACCCGCTGC
>JAFAEU010000259.1 GCA_023423855.1 Pseudomonadota bacterium
ATCCTCTTCCTCGCCCTGTGCTTCGTCGGCGTCGCCATCGGCGGGATCACCGCCTTCGTGATCTTCTGGCCGCTGTCGCTGGTCCACCTGCGCGACCGCCATCCGCAGGCGCGCGCGGCGCTCGGCGAAAGCGCCTTCCTGAGCCCGGGCGCGCTGCGCTGGCTGCTGGGTGGACGCTATCGCGAGGTGCGCGACGCGCAGTTCACCGGGCTGGCGACGCCGGCACGGGTGTCGGCCTTCGTGATCCTCGGCGCGCTGGGGATGTCGGCGCTGCTGTGGCTGTGGTCGGTGGCATTGCGATGAGCGACGCGCCGCATCACGTCCGCGAGGAATGGTGGCTGGCCACCCTCGGCCGCACCATCGTCTGGGCCCGGCTGCGCGTGCGCGAGGCCGGCACCGCCGAAGTCTTCGACAGCGACGGCAATACCCTGGTCTACGACAGCGAGGACACTGCGCGCGCGATGCTGCTCGACGCCGACTTCGTCGCCTTCGACGGCCTCGACGAGGACGACGCGCTGGCACGCGGCTTCTCCCTGAGCGAGCTGTCGCCGCCGGACGGCGGCAATGACGACGTGCTGCGTTCGCGCATGCTGCAGTCGCTGGGCGCGCGGGCCTGACGTCCGTCCAGCCACGATTCCCCACCGGTTCCATGGACTTCCCGGCGACGGCGCGCCACGTGCCGCGCGCACGGTTACCATCACGTCTCCGGATCGGAGGAGAACCCGCGTGGACCTGAACCTCTCCGGCCGCCACGCCCTCGTCTGCGGCGCTTCGGAAGGCATCGGCCGCGCGGCCGCGCATGAGCTTGCCCTGCTCGGCGCCGACGTCACCGTGCTGGCGCGCCGGCCAGAAGCGCTGGAGGCGGTGGTGGCTGCCCTGCCCTGCGCCGGCGCGCAGCGCCATCGCACGCTCGCCGCCGACGTCTCGCGCCGCGACGAACTGCGCGCGCGCGTGGACGCGCTCGTCGCCGAAGCTCCCGTGCACGTCCTCGTCAACAACACCGGCGGGCCGCCCGGCGGACCGGCGTTCGGCGCCGACGCCGACGCCTTCCTCGACGCCTTCGGCAAGCATCTGCTCGCCAACCATGCGCTGGCCCAGGCCGTGGTGCCGGGCATGCGCGCGGCGCGCTGGGGCCGCATCGTCAACGTGGTCTCGACCTCGGTGTACGAACCTATCGCCGGGCTCGGCGTGTCGAACACCATCCGCGGCGCGGTGGCGAGCTGGGCCAAGACGCTCTCGCGCGAACTCGGCGCGGACGGCATCACCGTCAACAACGTGCTGCCCGGCTACACCGAGACCGCGCGCATCGAGCAGATCCTGCGCGACCGCACCGCCGCCACCGGCAGGACGCGCGAGGAGGTGGTCGCGGCGATGCTCGCCAGCGTGCCCGCCGGGCGCTTTGCGCAGGCGGAAGAGACGGGGGGCGTGATCGCCTTTCTATGTTCGCCGGCGGCGGGCTACGTCAATGGCGTCTCGCTGGCGGTGGATGGCGGCCGGATGCACTCGATCTGAGTCTCACCCCATCACCTGTCATTTCGAGCGCAGCGAGAAATCCCATGGCGGCTGCCGGGAAGCAGATTTCTCGCTGCGCTCGAAATGACAAGTTCATACCCCTGTCAGGTTCATCCCTCTGTCAAGTTCATCCCTCTGTCCCGCACCATGCCCGAAGGCCCCGAAATCCGCCGCGCCGCCGACCGCCTCGCCGAAGCCGTCGTCGGCAGGCCGCTGGCATCGGCCTGGTTCTCCTTCCCCGCGCTGAAGCGCTTCCGGAAGTCGCTGCCCGGCCAGCGCATCGTCGCCATCGAGCCGCACGGCAAGGCGCTGCTCACCCGCTTCGACCACGGCTGGACGCTCTACAGCCACAACCAGCTCTACGGCGTGTGGAAAGTGGCCGCCGCCGGCGAGCGCCCCGACACCACGCGTTCGCTGCGCGTGGCGCTGGAAACCGCCGACCGGGCGATCCTGCTCTATTCCGCCTCCGACGTGGCGATGTGGCGCGACGAAGACCTCGCGCGGCATCCGTTCCTGTCCAGGCTCGGCCCCGACGTGCTCGATCCGGCGCTCGCTGCCGCCGCCGTCGACGCGCGCCTGCGCGAGCCGCGCTTCACCGGGCGTCGCCTCGACGGCCTGTTGCTCGACCAGGGCTTCCTCGCCGGCATGGGCAATTACCTGCGCGCCGAGGTGCTGTTCGAGGCCCGGCTGTCGCCGCGCCTGCGTCCGGCGGACCTGGACGACGCCCAGCGCCAGCGCCTGGCCCGTGCACTGCTCGACGTGCCGCGCCACAGCTACCGCACCCGCGGCATCGAACCGGCGCGCGGCATGCGCGCCGACTACCTCGGCGACACGGCGGAAGGCTTCCGCTTCCGCGTGTTCGACCGCGACGGACAACCCTGCCCACGCTGCGGGACGGCGATCGTGCGCGAAACCCTGGCCGGGCGCCGGCTGTACGCCTGTCCCGCCTGCCAGTCCTGAACTCGCGATCGTCAAGAGCAAACGCCTTGGTCATC
>JAFAEU010000078.1 GCA_023423855.1 Pseudomonadota bacterium
CAGCGCCGCGCCCAGCAGCCACGGGCTGGACAGCAATGCCAGCAGCGGCAGCGTCGCCAGCATCAGCGCGACCGATCCCAGCATCACCCGGCGGCAGCCGAGCCGCGCGGCCAGCGCGCCGGCGAGCGGCATCGCCACCAGCGAACCCAGCCCGAGGCACAGCAGCAGCACGCCCAGCGCCGCGTCGTCGAGTCCACCGCGGATCTTCGCGAACGGCACCAGCGGCGCCCACGCGGCGATGACGAAACCGGGAACGAAGAAGGCAGCGCGCGTGGCGAGCTGCTGCGGGCGGCGATGGTCGGTGGACATGGGCGCGAAAAATGGGGAAGGGTCCATGTTTCGCACTGCCCACGCAAGCATCAGGAAGGGCGGAGCGATCTCCGCAGCGGTCGCGCCAGGTTGCGCTACGCCACGGCGCTGGACGGCGACTCCCGCTGCAGCGTATGCAAGGTGACCGCCATTCCCGCACGCTGCGCGCGCTGGGCGCAGGCGCTGGCGTAGTCGTTCGCGGCCATCAGCTCGTTGAAGCAGCCATCGACGATGCGGTCGCGGGTCACGGTCCAGCCGCCGTCGCCGTCGGGCCACACTTCAATGCGCGTCGTTGCTTGTCTCACCGGACACCTGCCGTTTCCCGGGTTGCGC
This sequence comes from Pseudomonadota bacterium, assembly GCA_023423855.1. Taxonomy (GTDB): domain Bacteria; phylum Pseudomonadota; class Gammaproteobacteria; order Xanthomonadales; family Xanthomonadaceae; genus Luteimonas. The sequence continues at coordinate 643 of JAFAEU010000078.1, forward strand.
GGCGGATCGCGGAAATCATCGCGCCGCGGACTGCGGACGACGGGAAAGGCGGCGGCATTCCCGTCTCGGGGCCGGTATCTTCGGCCGCCCAGGTGACGCGACGGTTGCATCCCGGCGACGCGCCCGCGTCTTCACGGGATTGTAATGATTCGCATTTGCGTCAATAATCCTCCGACCCAGCCAGCGACGCCTCACCTGCGTTCCCGCCAGCCGTTGACCGCCTGACAGGAACGATCATGAGACTGGCCCCCCTCGTCGCCGGCGCGCTCGCCCCTGCGCTGGCCGCCGCCGCGTCGGCGCACACGCCCTACCTCGTCCCCGGCAACTTCGCGCCGCGCGCCGGCGAGACGGTGGCGCTGGACGCGGCATTCGCCGAGACCTTCTTCGTCCCCGAAGCGGCGTTCGACAAGAGCCGGTTCGCCGTGACCGGCCCGGACGGCGGGGAAACGGCGCCGGATACGGTGCAGGTCCTCAAGACCCGCACGGTGGCCGAACACACCCTGCCCAAGGCGCCGGGCACGTATCGCTTCAGCACCGGGCCGCGCTACGGCGCGCTGTTCCGCACCTGGGAGATCGACGGCAAGCGGGAAAGCTCGCGCGATCCGGCCGTGGCGATTCCGGCGGACGCGAAGGTGCTGTCGAACTTCCAGTCGCTGACGCTGGCCGAAACCTACGTCACCATCGGCGAGCCCGACCGCGGCGCGCTGCGCCCGCGCGGCAAGGGCATCGAACTGGTGCCGGTCACGCATCCCAACGACCTGTACGCGGGCGAGACCTTCGAGTTCGTCGTGCAGTACGACGGCGAGCCGCTGGCCGACCAGAAGGTCGAGATCGCCGAGGCGGTGTGGACCTCCGACCGCAAGCCGCAGGAAACGACGCTGCTGACCGACGCGCAGGGTCGCGCCGGCTTCCGGCTCGAACGCGCCGGGACGTGGCTGGCGCTCACGCGCCATCGCACGCCGGCGCCGGCCGACGCGCCGGTGGACGAGTACAGCAACAGCTACACGCTCGCGTTTCGCGCGCTGGAGCCGTAAGCCCCCTTCCATCCCCTAGGAGACCGCCATGAAACCTGGCCTGCTTGCCGGCGCGTGCCTGTCCGCGCTGCTGTCCGCCAATTCCGTCGCCGGCGACGCGCAGCCGCAGCCGCGTCCCCTCGTGGGCGGCCACGGCAACAACATCGCGGCCTTCGTCGCCCAGCACGACGAGGACGCCGACGGCCGCCTGACCCGGGGGGAGTTCGACGCCTTCCGCCGCAGGCGCTTCGACGCCACCGACGCCAACGGCGACGGCACCGTGGACGAGGACGAATACGTGCAGGAGTTCGAGGACCGCCTGCGCAGCGAGCTCGAGCGCAGCCGCGGCGGACAGGTCGAACAGGCCCGCGTCCGCTTCGCCTCGCTGGACGGCGACAAGGACGGCCGGATCTCGCGCGCGGAGTTCGACGCCTCGGGCGAGCGCGTGTGGGAGCAGGGGCAGAAGGCCGTGGCCGCGGCGCAGGACAAGGCCGCCGCCGGCGACGGCAGGACGGTCGAGGCCGCGGCGCGCTTCGACCGCAGCCGCAACCGCCTCGGCATGCCCAGCAGCCATACCGCGGAAGGCTTCGCGGCGCTGTTCGACGGCAACGGCGACGGCAGCGTCGAGCGCGCCGAGTTCGACCGGGCGGGCGGGGAGCAATTCGCCCGCACCGACCGCAACGGCGACGGCGCGCTGGACGAGGACGAATACCTGGGCGAGTACGAGGACCGCGTGGATCGCCGCATCGCCACCCTGACCGGCGGCTCGGACAAGCAGACCCGCGTGCGCTTCGGCGCGCTCGACGCCGACAAGGACGGGCGCATGAGCTTCGCCGAGTACCAGGTCTCGGGCCATCGCACCTTCGACGCGGCCGACCGCAACCGCGACGGCGTGGTGGACGAGGCCGACGCGAAGCTGCCGCCACCGCCGCGCCCGGCGCGGCCGGCCAACGCGGGTGGCAACGCCAACTGAGCCTGCGCGCTTTCATGTCGACACGACCGTCCACGCTGCGCCTCGGCCTCGGCCTGTGGCTCGCCTTCGGCGCGGCATGGGCGGCCGCGCCGACGACCGTGCAGCGCGAGGGCGTGCTGGGCACGTCCTTCGAGATGCAGGTCGCCGGCGGCGAAGGCGAGGCCGCGCGCGCGATCGATGCGGCGCTGGGCGAGATCACGCGGCTGGAGCGCGAACTCAGCACCTGGCGCGACGACAGCGCGCTGTCGAAGTACAACGCCGGGCACCTGCCGGCCGACGTCGCGCGGGTGCTGGCGCTGTGCGAACGGTGGCGCGTAGAGACCTCGGACGCGTTCAGCTGCCGCCTCGGCGCGCTGATCGCGCAATGGCGCCAGGCCGACGCGGAAGACCGCATGCCCGGGCGCCCGGAACTGCGCCGGCAGGCGCGCGCGCTGTCCGCGATCGCGCTGCCGGCGAAGGGCCGGCTCGATCCGCAGGCCGGCCTGCGCTTCGACGTCGACGGCATCGCCAAGGGCTACATCCTCGATCGCGCGCTCGAGCGTGCGCGCAGGGCGGCGCCCGCGGCGACCGGCATCCGCATCGACATCGGCGGTGATGCGGTGTACTGGGGCGGCCCCGACGACGGCGCCCACTGGCGCGTGGACGTCGCCGAGCCGAAGCGTCCGCTCGACAACGCGCCCGGCATCGCGCAGGTGGCGCTGCGCTCGCAGGCCATCGCCGCCAGCGGCCACCACAGCCGCGGCTACCGGATCGGCCGGCGCCAGCTGAGCCACATCCTCGATCCGCAGGAAGGATGGCCGGTGACCTACGCCCCCGCCGCGATCGTCGTCGCGGCCGACGCCGCCACCGCCGACGCGCTGGCCACGGCGCTGACGGTGCTGCCGATCCGCGACGGGCCCGCGCTCGCGGACCGCATCGACGGCGCGGCGGCGCTGATCGTCGGCGACGCCGGCGTCCCGTTCACGTCCTCGCGCTGGCCGCAGTTGCTGGCCGCAGTCGCGCAGGATGCAACGGCGACCACGCACCGCGTGCTGATCGACTACGAGATCCCGGCGCAGGACGCGCCCCGCTATCGCCAGCCGTACCTCGCGCTGTGGATCGAACGCGAGGACGGCCAGCCCGTGCGCCAGTTGCACGTGCTCGGCGACCGCAGCCGCTGGCTCGGCGAACTGCCGCGCTGGTGGCGCCACTACGGCCGCAACGATCCGGCCGCCGCGCTGGGCATCGCCCGTCCGACCCGCGCGCCGGGGCAATACACGATCGCCTGGGACGGCCGCGACGACTTCGGCCGCATGCAGCCCGAGGGCAGGTACCTGCTGCGGGTGGAAGCCGCGCGCGAGCACGGCGGCCACGAGGACCTGTCCATCCCGTTCGCGCTGGGCGATCGACAATTGGAACTGCAGCAGCACGGCCACGGCGAAGTCGGCCGGATCGTCCTACGATACGACAAGCGTTAGCGGGCACGACGCCCGATCGTCTTCCGGCATCGCCGAGCCGATGCCTTCCCAGCGACGCACGACCGCCAGTGGCGGACGCAGCCAGGACCGGAGCGCTCCCATCGAAGCGCGCGTTTCCCTTCCCTGACTGTGGAGTTCCACCATGAAGCTGTCCCCAAGCC
>JAFAEU010000371.1 GCA_023423855.1 Pseudomonadota bacterium
CGCCAGCGCCTCGCGCTCGCCGGCCTCGCGGCGCGCGCGCTCGACGCGGCGTTCGGGCAGGCGGTGCAGGCGTTCGGCGAGTTCCGCCGCATCGGCGATGCGGCGCGCGGGATCGCTGTCGGTCGCCTGCGCGATGTCCTCGCGCAGCAGCGGATCGTCGATGTCGCGCTCCCAGCCCGGCGTCAGCGGCCGGCGCAGGTCGCCGGCCAGCCACTGGTACAGCATCACGCCCAGCGCGTACACGTCGCTGCGCAGCGTCGGCGGCTGGCCGGCGACCAGTTCCGGTGCCAGGTACAGCGGCGTGCCCGAGTTGGAGCCGACGGCGTCGTCGACGGTCATGCCCAGTCGGGTGATGCCGAGCTGTTCCAGCCGCTCCGGCTGCAGCAGGCGGCTGCTGCCGAAGTCGGTGATGCGCGGGTGCCAGCCGTCGCCGCGCGGCGCGACCAGGATGTTCGCGGGCTTGAGGTCCTTGTGCAGCACGCCGATGCCGTGCGCGGCGGCGACCGCGTCGGCGATTGCGGCGAAGAACGCGACCCGCGCGTCGCGGCCCATCGCCGCCAGCCGGTCGTCCTCCTCGGCCCAGTCCTTCAGCGCCTGGCCGCCGTACTCGCATTCGAGGAAGAACGGCTGGGTCTCGAAGTTCCAGTCGATCACCCGCGCGAAATCGTCGCGCTCGCCCAGGGTATCGCGCAGCAGCCGCATCAGCGTGGCCTCGCGCTTGATCGCGGACAGGTGTTCGCCGTCGAGGCTGAACTTGAACACGCGCGCCTCGCGGCTGCGCGGCTGGCGCGCCAGCCAGACCTCGCTGCCGAGGGTCCGCGCCAGCGGCTGCTCCAGCAGGAAGTGCTCGCGCCCCGGGACCGGCTGGCCGGCCTCGAACTTCCGTTCGCTGCCCGACTGCCGGCCGACCGCGATGCGCTCCACCGGCCCGTCGAAGCGGTAGCCGACCCGCGGCACGGTGGCGATGCGCGCCTCGCCGCCGGCGTCCAGCGCCTTGCGCAGCTTGCCCACGGCGGTGGCCAGCACGTGGTCGACGGTGACCCGGCCGGTCCAGACCACGTCGAACAGTTCCTCCTTGGTCACCACCTCGCCGGCGTGGCGCAGCAGCAGCGCCAGCACCTGCAGTGGCCGGTGCTCGATCTCCACCGGCAGGCCCGATACGCGCAGTTCGAAGCGGGCCTCGTCGAACTCGACGGCGCCGAAACGCCAGCGATAGAGGATGGGCTGGGACGAGGGCGTGGACATGGCCGAATCATACCCGCCGCGCAAGCGATTGATTGTCCTCGCGAACCGGAAGGCTTGAAGGTTCCTTGAAGGCGCCGTGAGGACGGCGCCGTCGCCGTTCCGGAAGCATGGCGCCGTCGCCGATCCCGGTGGATCGTCCCGGGGCATGGCATCGACAGGACGGTGGCAAAGATGAGGGGATTCGCGGCGGGACTTTTGCTGTTGGCGCTGGCGGGATGCGGCTTCGAGCCGTCCGGGGAATACATCGGGTCGCCGGACGCGGAGATGGCCGCATTGGTGTTCGAGAAGGAGAACGAACGGGTTCTGATGGTTGGTTACCCGACCAGCCAGGATGGCGTCAGGATCCTGCAGAACGAGAACGGGGCGTTCCGTGCGGATGGAAGGCCGATGACGGTCGGCGACCTGATGTTCGGGAAACAGGCCAGGAAAGTCGGAAGTTACCAAGTGAGAAAGGGAAACGTCGTGATCACCGCGACGCTGGACTACTACACATTGCGCAAGAAGTTCGGAGGGTGCCTGGAAGGGATCAGCGGACTGAAAGGCGTGTACTGCAAGCAATGACCGGTGCGGTCGAAACATTGCCGATGACGCGCGGGCAGGCGGCAATCGGATTGCTTCAGGTGGGACGTCGCGTTTCGCAGGCCGTGCAAATCCATGCCTCTGCCGGGTGCCGGGCGACGTTGCCTGCCGTGATCGAACGACAACCATTGGGGGTTCACATGATTGACGAAGAACGAATCGCCGCGCGCATGCCGGTGCTCCACAGGATTTCCGGTCGGGCATTGCTCGTCCTGAGCGGATACATGCTTGTCTACGGGGGCTGGAAATATCTGTCCTATGCGTTCTCGGACCACTATTCGTACATGGAGGTCACCGCGCTCATGCTGCAGATACTGCTGACGCTCTGGTTTGGCATGTTTGGCCTCTGGGTGGTGTCTGGTCGACGTCAGGGCCGGACCGATGGCGCAGTGCGCTGATCTGAAGGTTCTCTTCCGTCGGGTTGTCACGTGGCAATCGCGACTCCGACGGGCATCCGGTTCAGGGGCAGGGATTGGGGATCGGCGCCGTCGCGGGGAAGGTGGCGGCCCGGCGCGGTATCCATTGCAGAGAGGATTCGACGATGAAGACGGGAATGAACGGGTTGCTGCCCTTGGGCCTGGTGCTGGCGCTTTGTGCGGCTTGCGGCGCGCCGGTGGATGCCGCATCCGACGGCACGCCGCTATCGGGTGGCAGCGAGGCTGCCATGGTGAACGAACTGCCGCCTCCCGGCTCGGGTCCGGCGGCCCGGCCGAGCCCGGCGCAGCAAGAGGCAATGGATGCGTATGCCGCATCCCAGTCCTCGGAGGCCGACAGGGTAGGCGCGGCAGTGGAAAGCAGCTTCGTTGCCGACCTGGATGGCGATGGCACGCCCGAGGTGGTGGCGGAGATCAACTGGTTCTCGGGCAATTCCAGCTTCGGCCGATTGGTGGTGTTCGTCGAGACCGGCAACGGCCTGCGTAAGGTCGCGCAGAGCGAGGATCCGCTGGGGATGGTGCAGCGCATCAGCATCGAGGATGGCCTGATCCAGGTTGAATCCCTGTGGGCCGGTCCGAACGATGCACGCTGCTGCCCCAGCCTGGAGAAAACCACGAGCTATCGGTGGCAGGGCGACAAGGTGGTGGAAGTAGTCGCCGGATCTGCCGCGGCAGCGACCAGATAGTCCTATCCGGACGGGTGTGGCGATGGCGCTGGTCCGGTCTCCGGATGGTAACCGTGCGATTTCCGGCAGGTCGGGCGCGTGCCCGCACTGCGGCGCGCCGCGCGAGCGACATCCCGCACGCGCATTGCTATAGGGAACGCACTGGTCCGGGTGTGCACGGATTGCGTTCCGCGTCCAGCCCGACGACGGTATCGGCGATCCCCGGCAACGTGCGCAGCGCCTGCCGGCTCACGCGTTCGTAATGCTGCACGAAGCGCTCTGCCTGCGCGCGCGTCATGCCGGAGCGCGAAGGGTCGCGCGCCTGCAGCGCCTGCTCCTGCTGCCAGCGCCACTCGGGGACGATGTCGAAACCCGGCGGCTGCAGGAACAGCAGCCGGTCGATGCGCCGCCACAGCGCGGGATAGTCGCGGGCGAGGGCGTCGTTGCACCAGTGGCGCCAGCTGCCGTCGGCGTCCTCGTCGCGTTCGAGCGCGTTGAGCGGCGCCTCCAGCGCGTCAACGGGTTCCGCCGGCGTCCCGAGGAACCAGCCTTCGAATACGACGAGGTCGACTTCGCCCGCTTCGCGCCACTGCCCGGACGGCACGCGTCGGTCGCCGAGCTTGTCGAAGATGGGCAGCCGCGTGGACCGGCGATCGCGCAGCGCGTCGATCGTCTCGCAGGCGAGCGGCAGATCGTGCGTGCCCGGCGGGCCACGGGTGGCGAGCAGCGGATGCACGTCGCGCGCGAGCTGCTGCCGCTGCGGCCGGTCGAGGTAGAAGTCGTCCACCGATACCGTCACCGCGTGCAGTCCGCGCGCCGTCGCGGCTGCGACCAGCTGCGCGGCCAGGGTGGACTTGCCGGTGCCCTGCAGGCCCGAGACGCCGTAGACCTTCGCGCCGGCGGCCAGCGCGTCGTCGAGCACGCCGGCGACGAAGCCGGCGGCGAAGCCGTGCTGCGGGGCAGGGTGCGCGTCGGAAGCCATCGCGCGACAATAGCGCAATGAACTGCGCAGACCTGCAGGCCGAAGCCCTGTCCACGTTCGAAACCCTGTTCGCCGAGGCGCTGGCGGCCGGGGAACCCGATCGCACCGCGATGACCCTGGCCACCGCCACGCGCGACGGCAGGCCGTCAGCGCGCACGGTGCTGCTCAAGGCGCATGACGCACGCGGCTTCGTGTTCTACACGCACCTGGACGGGCGCAAGGGCCGCGAACTGCAGCGCAATCCGAACGCAGCGCTGCTGTTTCACTGGCCGCGCGTGCGCAACGGCGTGCAGGTGCGCATCGAGGGCGCGGTGGCGATCGTCGAGGATGCCGAGGCTGATGCCTACTTCGCATCGCGGCCGCGCGTGAGCCAGCTCGGCGCATGGGCCTCGAAGCAGTCCGAAACGCTGGAAGCGCGCGAGGCCTTCGACCAGCGCGTCGCCGAACTCGAACGCGAGTTCGCCGGTCGCGACGTCCCGCGCCCGCCGCGCTGGACCGGCCTGCGCGTGCGCCCGGACCGCATCGAGTTCTGGTACGGGGCCGAATTCCGCCTGCACGAGCGCTGTCTGTACGAGTTCGACGTTACGGGGCAGTGCCGCAAGCGGATGCTGTATCCATGAAGGGCCGTGATTCGCTATTCGTGATTGGTGATTCGGAAAGGCGGGGCCCCGCTTCTTCCGAATCACCAATCACGAATCGCCAATCACCGCGGGCCCGTGGCCCGCAACGCATCGTCTGCCTGACCGAAGAACCCACCGAGGTGCTGTACGCACTCGGCGAGCAGGACCGCATCGTCGGCATCAGCGGGTTCACCGTGCGGCCGCCGCGGGCGCGGAAGGAGAAGCCGAAGGTCAGCGCCTTCACCAGCGCGAAGATCGGGGAGATCCTGGCGCTGGAACCGGACTTCGTGGTCGGATTCTCCGACATCCAGGCCGACATCGCCGCCGAGCTGGTGCGGCGCGGCGTGGAGGTGTGGATCAGCAACCACCGCAGTGTCGACGGCATCATCGACTACGTGCGTCGGCTC
>JAFAEU010000397.1 GCA_023423855.1 Pseudomonadota bacterium
GCCTCGTATCGATCGAGGAAGCCGTGCGCAAGGCCACCGGCCTGCCGGCCTCGATCCTCGGCCTGACCGACCGCGGCATCCTCCGCGAAGGCGCGAAGGCCGACCTCGTGCTGTTCGACCCGGCGCGCGTGCGGGCACGCGCGAGCTACGTCGATCCGTTCGCGCTGGCGGAAGGTTTCGACCTGGTGTTGGTCAACGGCGTGCCCGCGTTCGAGGACGGCGCGCGAACCGGCGTGGCCGGGCGGTTGTTGCGGCATCGCCGGAACGAAATCGAACGCACGCCGGCCTGACGGGAACATCATCGCGGCCTTCCCGCGGCGCTCGTCCGGCCCCTGCAGGACTTCGGGCGGCAACCGCCGTTCCGCGCGACGTCATCCGGCAACGGCGAGGACGGCCTCCACTTCGAACAGCATGCCGTCCAGCGCCAGCCGCGGGACCGGGATCAGGGTGCAGGCGGGCTTCGGGCCGGAGCCGTAGGCGCGCGCGAACTCCTCGCCGAGGATGTGCAGTTGCGCCTGGTCGTGGTCGACGACCAGCACGGTCTGCTTGACGACATCGCCCAGGTCGGCGCCGATGGCGCGGGCCGCGGTGCGCAGGTTGTCCAGCGCCTGCCTGACCTGCGCCCGGAAACCCTCGGCCAGCGTGCCGCCGGCATCCTCGCCGCCCTGGCCGGCGATGTACACCAGGCGCGCGCCGGCGGGCGGCAAGCCGACATGCGAGTAGCCGTTGGGGGTCGGATCGTAGAGGCCGTCGGGATTGAGGAAGGTCGGTGCCGCGACATGCGGGAACTGCGGTTTCATTTCGGTGATCTCCAGGCAGGGGAAACAAGGGAATCCGCCCGGCCGCGGCCCGGGCAAGGCGATCGATCGCAATCAGGGAGTGGCGGCGGTGCGAGTCAGTGGATCGGGACCGCGGCCTGGTCCACCCGCGACAGCTTGTCCGGGTTGCGCATGATGAAGATGCCGCTCGACCGGCCAGCCTCGTCGTAGGCAAACGAGACGGTCGCGGTCACCTGCCCCTCCGCGTCGCGCAGGACCAGGCCCAGGTTGCCGTTGAGGACGGCACGCTCGAAGCGATGGCCGGCCCACCAGACATGCAGGCCAGCCTCGATGAAGCGCAGGACGGCGTGCGCGCCGACCATCGTCCGGCGTGCAGCCGCGACCTTTCCGCCGCCATCGGCGGCCAGGCGCACCTCGGCCGACAGCAACCGGGCCAGCGTGTCCGTGCGTCCGTCCCGGACCGCGAGTTCGAACGCCGCCAGCAATCGCGCCTGCTGCTCCGGCGGCGTGGCGTGGCGGACGCGCGCGCGCTCGACGTGCTCGCGGGCGCGCGACACCAGCTTCCTGCAGGCGGGTTCCTGCATGTCCAGCGCCAGCGAGATTCCGGCGTAGTCCATGTCGAAGATCTCGCGCAGCAGGTAGGCCGCGCGCTCCTTCGGCGTCAGGCGTTCGAGCAGGAGCAGGAACGCAGTGGTCAGCGACGAGGCCATTTCGGCGCCATCCCCCGGTTCGTCGCCGGCGACGCGCACCGGCTCGGGAAGCCAGGTGCCGACGTACTGCACGCGGCTGCGGTGGGCATTGCGCAACAGGTCCAGGCAGTGGCGCGTGCAGGCCGTGGTCAGCCATGCACCGGCGGATTCGATCGCGGCGCGATCGGCGGCCTGCCATTTCAGGAACGTGTCCTGCACCGCGTCCTCGGCGTCGGCGCGCGAGCCCGTCAACCGGTAGGCAAGGCCGAGCAGGCCGGGGCGGGCCTGCTCGAAGGCGGTGCTGGCGTCTTCTTCGCGCGTGGTCATGTCAGTGTCGCGCGATCGCGATCCGGTTCCACTGGTTGATCATCGCGACCTCAACGGTCAGCGCCGCGATCTGCGCGTCTGCGAAGTGGGCACGCAGTTCGGCGCGCAATGCGCCCAGGTCCGTTGCATGGTCGCCGAGGCGGGTGAGCGCTTCGGTCCAGGCCAGTGCGGCGCGTTCGGCCGGCGTGTAGTCGTCCATGTGCCGCCAGCCGGCCAGGTGGTCGAGGCGCGCATCGGTTTCCCCGTCCTCGCGCGCTTCGCGGGCGTGCATGCGGATGCAGTGGGCGCAGCCGTTGATCTGCGACGCGCGCAGGTGCACGAGATGGCACAAGCCGCGCGCCAGGCCATGGCGGTCGTTGGCGGCGTGCACGGCCAGCAGCGCGCGGAAGACCTCGGGCAATTCGCGATCCAGCTGGACCGGGCGGGTGGTGGCGGCGTCGTTCATGCAGATCTCCGGACGAGGGCGCATTCGCCCTGTTTCCGGATTGACGATCCGGCAGCCGCCGCCGTGACATCCCGATGCGTGGCATGGCCGCGATTGCCGCTGCGGCTCCTGCACCGGCGGCCATCGAGGGGCGCCTGGAGCTTCATTGCCTGCGCCGGTCGAAGCCTTCCCGCGCAGACAGCAGCTTGGGGAAGTGCGTTTCCGCCCAGTGGTCGACGGGCTGCAGCACCTGGTTCAGGGACCGCCCGCTCGACGTGAGCCGGTACTCGACGTGAGGGGGAACGGTCCGGTGGTCGATTCGCTCGACCAGGCCATTTCGCTCCAGTTCCCGCAGCGTCTGCGTGAGCATCTTCTGGGAGATTCCGTCGATCAGGCGCAGGAATTCGTTGTTCCGGATCGGGCGCTCCGCCAGCAGCGGGATGATCAGCAGCGGCCACTTGCCGGCAATCGTCTCCAGCACGCCGCGCGACGGGCAGGAGGCGCTGTAGACGTCGCCGCGGGACTTTTTCGGATTCATCGCAGCCTCTACAGGAACCAAAAGGTACGTACTTGTTGCATGGAAAGCGTATACCCAGAATGCGCCACAGCTCGATTCCTGCAGGAGAAAACGCAATGGCTTGGTGGCTACTTCTGGCGGCCGGCGCTGTCGAGATCGTCATGGCGATTTCGCTCAAGGCCGCCGATGGCTGGACGAAGCCGGGGCCGAGCGTGCTCGGCGTCGTCTCCGCGCTGGCATCGATCTTCCTGCTCGCACATGCGATCAAGCATCTGCCGACCGGTACGGCCTACGTCGTCTGGACCGGGATCGGCGCGATCGGCGTGGCCGTCTACGGGATCGCCATCAGCGGGGATTCGGCGACGTTCCCTCGACTGCTCTGCATGGGCCTGGTGATCGCCGGCGTCGCGGGACTGCGTTTCATCGAATCGTGACCTGGAGGTTCCGGAACATGCCAAACCTGCTGCATATCAGCGCCTCCCCCTCCGGTCCCGCATCCCTTTCGGGAACCGCGGCGCGGGAACTGGTAGAGGCCTACCGGACGATGAATCCAACCGGGAGCGTGAGGACGATCGATGTCTGGAACATCGAACTGCCCGACTTCGATGCCGCCATGATCGCCGCGAAGTTCGCGGTCCTGCGTTCGCAGGACGCGACGGACGCGCAACGCGCACGTTGGGCGAAGGCCGTGCGCCTGTCGGAAGCGTTCAACCATGCCGACTGCTACGTCTTCAGCCTGCCGATGTGGAACTACGGCATCCCCTATCGCCTCAAGCACTACATCGACATCGTGACCTTGCCTGGTCAGAACTGGTCGTGGTCCAAGGCGGACGGGTATCGTCCGCTGCTCGGGGACAAGCGCGCCGTCCTGGTCTATTCCAGTGCCGGCGATTTTTCCCCCGAAGCGGCGAATGCCTACGAGGACTACCAGAAACCCTTCATGCGCCAGTGGCTGCGTTTCATCGGCGTGGAAGTCGTTGACGAGATCGCCATCGCACCGACCTTGACCCATCCCGAACACCTCGCGCAAGTCAAAGCCGCCGGCGCGCGGCAAGCCCGGGCGGCGGCATCGGCCTTGGGGCGCGCACTGGAAAGCAGGACGGGCGGCAGTTCGTGACAGGATCATCGCTTCAGCGCGACAGGAACGCTTGCGAGGTCGCGATACCGGGCATCCGCAAGGATCGTTCGGGAATTCCGGCCATCGCCGGCCTCGGCATGGATTCACTGCTGCCAATCCACCCAGTCGCCCGGCGCCACCACCTGCACATCGATGGATCGCGCACGCGCGGCCTCGCGCAGCCGGCCGACGGGATCGGCCACCTCCACGTATTCCTCCATGCCGCTGACGCCGTAGTGGATCGGCACGAGGCTGCGCGTGCCGAGGATGGCGGCCGCGGCCACGGCCTGTTCCGGCGTCAACACGCCGGGCAGGTCGCTGACCGGCTGGCGCCAGCCGAAGCGCGCACCGTTGATCGGCAGGAACACCGCATCGAACGGCCCGAACTGCCGGCCGATGCGCCACCAGTGTCCGTGCCACAGCGTGTCGCCGCCGTGGAAGATCCGCCGGCCGCCGGCGCCGACCACCCAGGACACCTGCGTGTCACCGTAGCCATCGGACGCGGGCACGGGCGTGGCGGTGAAGTCGCCCAGCAACTGCGGCTCCCACAGTGGGCTGGGCCTGGCGCGCACGCCGTCGGGCAGCGGCGAAGGCCGCAGGCCCGCCGGGTACGCGAGCACGCCTCCGCGCTGCAGCGCGGACGCCGTCGCCTGCACGTCGAAGTGGTCCGGATGCGCGTGGGTGATGAGCACGCTGGCATCGCCAACGGCGTCGTCGACCGGAACCAGCGTGTCGGCGAGCGCTTCACCCCAGGCTTGCGGATCCACCAGCGGGTCGATGAACAGGGTCGCCCCGGGCAACTGCAGGCGGATGCCGGCCCAGGCCAGGCGCTGGATGCGCAGCGCGGGGG
>JAFAEU010000401.1 GCA_023423855.1 Pseudomonadota bacterium
CCCGCCCCCCCCCCCCCCGCCGGGGGGGGGGGGGGGGGGGGGGGGCCCCCCCCCGATCGCGATGATCCTTCCGCGCCTCCGGCGCGCCCCCATCCGCCTTCGGCACCTTCCCCCGCGAGCGGGGGAAGGAAAAGCCAGCCCTCCCGAGCCCCCGACGCAATGCCAGCCATGAACAGCCAGCACCGCAAACCCCTCCCCGGCACGAAGCTCGACTGGTTCGACGCGCGCGAAGCCGTCGAAGCGATCCGCCCCGGCGCCTGGGCCATCCTGCCCTACACCGCGCGCGTGCACGCCGAGAACATCGTCCGCCGCGCCGATCCGGCGCGCATCGTCGACTACCTCGGCCAGCTGATCGAGCGCAAACGCGAGATCGATTTCCCCTGGTTCCCCGCGCGCGTGGTCTGCCACGATATCCTCGGCCAGACCGCACTGGTCGACCTCGCCGGCTTGCGCGACGCCATCGCCGCGCAGGGCGGCGACCCGGCCAAGGTCAACCCGGTGGTGCCGGTGCAGCTGATCGTCGACCACTCGCTGGCGGTGGAATGCGGCGGCTTCGATCCCGGTGCGTTCGCGAAGAACCGCGCGATCGAGGACCGCCGCAACGCCGACCGCTTCCACTTCATCGACTGGACCAAGCTTGCGTTCAAGAACGTCGACGTGATCCCGCCGGGCAACGGGATCATGCACCAGATCAACCTGGAGAAGATGTCGCCGGTGGTCTATGTCCAGGACGGCGTGGCCTTCCCCGACACCTGCGTCGGCACCGACAGCCACACCCCGCACGTCGACGCGCTGGGCGTGATCGCCGTCGGCGTCGGTGGGCTGGAGGCGGAGAACGTGATGCTCGGCCGCGCCTCATGGATGCGCACGCCGGACATCGTCGGCGTCGAGCTCGCCGGCAAGCCCGCGCCGGGCATCACCGCCACCGACGTGGTGCTGGCGCTGACCGAATTCCTGCGCCAGCAGAAGGTGGTCGGCGCCTACCTCGAGTTCCGCGGCGAGGGCGCGGCGGCGCTGACCGTCGGCGACCGCGCCACGATCTCGAACATGGCGCCCGAGTACGGCGCCACCGCGGCGATGTTCTTCATCGACGACAACACCCTCGACTACCTGCGCCTGACCGGTCGCGAGGACGCGCAGGTGGCGCTGGTCGAGACCTATGCCAAGGCCGCGGGCCTGTGGGCCGACGACCTGAAGGACGCGCAGTACGAGCGCACCCTGCACTTCGACCTCTCGACGGTCGTGCGCAACATGGCCGGCCCGTCGAACCCGCACCGTCGCCTGCCGACCTCGGCGCTGGCCGAGCGCGGCATCGCCGACGAAACCAAGCTCGACGCGGGCAAGGCCGAGCAGGCGCGGGGCCTGATGCCCGATGGTGCGGTGATCATCGCCGCCATCACTTCCTGCACCAACACCTCCAACCCGCGCAACGTGATCGCCGCCGGCCTGATCGCGCGCAACGCCAATGCGAAGGGGCTCGCCCGCAAGCCATGGGTGAAAACCTCGCTGGCGCCGGGCTCGAAAGCGGTGCAGCTGTATCTGGAGGAATCCGGCCTGCTGCCGGAGCTGGAAACGCTCGGTTTCGGTATCGTCGGCTTCGCCTGCACCACCTGCAACGGCATGAGCGGCGCGCTCGATCCGGCGATCCAGCAGGAAATCATCGAGCGCGACCTGTACGCCACCGCGGTGCTGAGCGGCAACCGCAATTTCGACGGCCGCATCCACCCCTACGCCAAGCAGGCCTTCCTCGCCTCGCCGCCGCTGGTGATCGCCTACGCCATCGCCGGCACCGTGCGCTTCGACATCGAGAAGGACGCGCTCGGCTTCGACGCCGACGGCCATCCCGTCACGCTCAAGGACCTCTGGCCCAGCGACGAGGAAATCGATGCCGTGGTCAAGGCCAGCGTCAAGCCCGAGCAGTACCGCCAGGTCTACGGCCCGATGTTCAAACTGCACGTCGACAGCGGCGAGCAGGTCAGCCCACTGTACGACTGGCGTCCGATGAGCACCTACATCCGCCGCCCGCCGTACTGGGAAGGCGCGCTGGCCGGCGAACGCACGCTGACCGGCATGCGACCGCTTGCCGTGCTCGGCGACAACATCACCACCGACCACCTCTCGCCTTCGAACGCGATCCTCGCCAGCAGCGCCGCGGGCGAGTACCTGGCGCAGATGGGCCTGCCGGAAGAGGACTTCAATTCCTACGCCACGCACCGCGGCGACCACCTCACCGCGCAGCGCGCCACCTTCGCCAATCCGAAGCTGGTCAACGAGATGGCGGTGGTCGACGGCGAAGTGAAGCAGGGCTCGCTGGCGCGGATCGAGCCAGACGGCAAGGTCGTGCGCATGTGGGAGGCGATCGAGACCTACATGGACCGCCGCCAGCCGCTGATCATCATCGCCGGCGCCGACTACGGCCAGGGCAGCTCGCGCGACTGGGCGGCCAAGGGCGTGCGCCTGGCGGGCGTGGAGGCGATCGTCGCCGAGGGCTTCGAGCTCATCCACCGCACCAACCTGGTCGGCATGGGCGTGCTGCCGCTGGAGTTCAAGCCCGGCACGACCCGGCTCACGCTCGGCATCGACGGCAGCGAGACCTTCGACGTCGTCGGCACGCCCGCGCCGCGCGCGACGCTGACCCTGGTGATCCACCGCAGGGACGGCGGGCGCGTCGAAGTGCCCGTCACCTGCCGTCTCGACTCCGACGAGGACGTGCAGGTCTACGAGGCCGGCGGCGTGCTGCAGCGCTTCGCGCAGGATTTCCTCGCGATGTCGAAAGCGGCCTGACCGGTTCGTCGTATCGGTGCAACCCAACCCCAGGAGACCGATCATGCCCGACACCCAAGGCCCCGGCACCGTCCGCCTGCACCGCGTCCTGCGCGCCCCGCCCGAGCGCGTCTACCGCGCCTTCCTCGACCCGGTCGCGCTGGCGAAGTGGCTGCCGCCGCACGGCTTCACCGGCACCATGCACGCCTTCGACGCCCGCGTCGGCGGCGGCTACCGGATGTCGTTCACCAACTTCGGCACCGGCTCCAGCCATTCGTTCACGGTGAAATACGTCGAACTGGTGCCGAACGAACGCATCCGCCACACCGACACCTTCGACGATCCCGGCCTGCCGGGCGAGATGCAGGTGACGATCGCGCTGAAGAAGAGCGTCGCCGGCACCGAGCTGCAGATCGTGCAGGAAGGCATCCCCGCCGTGATCCCGACGGATTTCTGCTACCGGGGCTGGCAGGAATCGCTGGAGCTGCTGGCGAAGGTGGTCGAGCCGGAGATTCCCGATGGTGCGTGAGTGACCGCCGGCGCGTGAGTGAACGTGGACGGCGGCGGCCAACGAAAGACGCCGTCATCCCGGCCTTCGCCGGGATGACGGGATTCAGGGATGTGACTGGCAATCCCGCGTCGCGCCCGTCTCGCAGTTGAAACCTTCCGAGGACCCCATGTCGAACCTACCGCAGCTCCGCATCCCCGCCACCTACATGCGCGGCGGCACGTCCAAGGGCGTGTTCTTCCGGCTGGAGGACCTGCCCGAAGCCGCGCGCGTGCCGGGTCCCGCGCGCGACGCGCTGCTGCTGCGCGTGATCGGTTCGCCCGATCCCTACGGCAAGCACACCGACGGCATGGGCGGGGCGACGTCGAGCACCAGCAAGTGCGTGATCATCGCGAAGGCGAGCGTGCCGGACCACGACGTCGACTACCTGTACGGGCAGGTGTCGATCGACGCGCCCTTCGTCGACTGGTCCGGCAACTGCGGGAATCTTTCGGCCGCGGTGGGGCCGTTCGCGATCGCCAACGGCTTCATCGATCCGGCGCGCGTGCCGCGCGACGGCACCTGCACGGTGCGCATCTGGCAGGCCAACATCGGCAAGACCATCGTCGCGCAGGTGCCGGTCCGCGGCGGCGAGGTGCAGGAGATCGGCGACTTCGAGCTCGACGGCGTGACCTTTCCGGCGGCCGAGATCGTGCTCGAATTCCTCGATCCGGCGGACGAGGGCGAAGCAGGCGGTGCGATGTTCCCGACCGGACGCCTCGTCGACGATCTCGACGTGCCCGGCGTCGGCATGCTCGAGGCGACGATGATCACGGCCGGCATCCCGACCGTGTTCGTCAACGCCGCCGACCTCGGCTACGACGGCACCGAACTGCAGCCTGCGATCAACGACGACCGGGCGGCGCTGGCGAAGCTGGAGGCGATCCGCGTCGCCGGGGCGCTGCGCATGGGCCTGATCCGGTCGCCGGAGGAAGCGGCGACGCGCCAGCACACGCCCAAGGTGGCCTTCGTCGCGCCGGCGAAGGACTACGCGGCCTCCAGCGGCAAGCGCATCGCCGCCGGCGACATCGACCTCAACGTGCGCGCGCTGTCGATGGGCAAGCTGCACCACGCGATGATGGGCACGGCCTCGGTGGCGATCGCGACCGCGGCGGCGGTGCCGGGCACGCTGGTCAATCTCGCCACCGGCGGTGGAGGGCGCGAGGCGGTGCGCTTCGGCCATCCCTCCGGCACGCTGCGCGTGGGCGCGGCGGTGGCGCAGGTCGATGGCCAGTGGACGGTGACCAAGGCGGTGATGTCGCGCTCGGCACGCATCCTGATGGAGGGTGCGGTACGGGTGCCGGCGGATTCGTTCTGAGGCCGGTCGACGGCATCCTCCAACGTCGTCATCCCTGCGAAAGCAGGGATCCATTTTGCCTTTCATGCCGAATGCCGGTTCTCCTGTCGCGCTCGCTTGCTCGTCGAGGAGCGAAAATCCAAATGGATCCCTGCTTTCGCAGGGATGACGGTTCCGGCTGTTGCCGCGGGCATCGACGGGCTTGCGTCTCGTCCGCGCGTGCATCGCGCCGAATTACCCGTATCCGCCGCCCGCTCACCCGCCGCCGTCATTGACCCTCCCCGTGGCCTGTGGGGCAATCGGGAGACCAACAACGCATGACCCGGGGAATCCGCGACGCGGGGCCACCGCGGTCGGGGAGGAGGGATGACGACGGATCCACGCATCGCGCTGCAGCGCGCGCCCATGGGCCGGCTGCAGGTGGCGGTCGTCGCGCTGTGCATCGCGCTCAACGCGATCGACGGTTTCGACGTGCTGGCGATCAGCTTCGCTGCACCGGGCATCGCCGCCGAATGGGGCATCGACCGCGCCGTGCTCGGCGTGGTGCTGTCGATGGAACTGGTGGGCATGGCGCTGGGCTCGGTGCTGATCGGCAACCTCGCCGACCGCATCGGCCGGCGGCCGGTGATCCTGGGCTGCCTGGTGGCGATGACGCTGGGCATGTTCCTGGCCGCATTCGCCAGCAGCGTCGCGATGCTGTCGGCGACGAGGCTGTTCACGGGGCTCGGCATCGGCGGCATGCTGTCCTCGACCAGCGCGATGGTGGCCGAGTTCTCCAGCGACCGCCGCCGCAACCTCAACGTGGTGCTCAACATCGCCGGCTACTCGGCCGGCGCGGTGGTGGGCGGCCTGATCGCGGCACAGCTGCTCGAACGCACCGGCGACTGGCGCTCGGTGTTCCTGCTGGGCGCGGCGGCGACCACCGTGCTGCTGCCGCTGGTGTACGTGTGCATGCCTGAATCGATCGAGTCGCAGATCGCGCGCCGGCCGCGCGGCGCGCTCGAAGGCGTCAACCGCACGCTGCGGCGCCTGGGCATGGCGCCGGTGGAGGCGCTGCCCGCGGCGGACGCGCAGGTGGCGAAGGCCTCGTTCGGCGCGCTGTTCTCCTCGGCCTACGCGCGGCCGACGGTGCTGCTGACGATTGCCTACTTCGCGCAGATCATGGCGTTCTACTTCATCCAGAAGTGGACGCCGAAGCTCCTGGTCGACATGGGCTTCGACGCCGCCAGCGCGGGGCGGGTGCTGGTGTTCGTCAACATCGGCTGCGTGATCGGCGCAGTGGCGATGGGGCTGGCCTCGCAGCGGATGCGGCTGCAGCCGCTGGTGGTCGGGGCGATGCTGCTGTCGTTCGCGACGATCGCGTCCTACGGGCTGCTGCCGCACGACCTGGTGTGGTTCTCGACGGTGGCGGTGCTGGCGGGGTTCTTCACCAACGCCAGCGTGGTCGGCCTGTATCCGGTGCTGGTGCGCACCTATCCGGCGCTGCTGCGCGCCAGCGGCACGGGCTTCGTGATCGGGGTCGGCCGCGGCGGTTCGGTGGTCGGGCCGATCGCGGCGGGCGGCCTGCTCGCCGGCGGCAGCGCGCTGCTGGTGGTGTCGGGCGCGATGGGCGCCGGCGCGCTGGTGGCGGCGACGATGCTGGTGCTGCTGGGGCGGGGGCGACGGGCGTAGGAGCAACCGTATCTGCTCCTTCCCCCGCTTGCGGGGGAAGGTTGGGATGGGGGGCGAGGCGCGCAGCGCCGAGTTTCGCCGCGAAGAGCGCCCCCACCCCAACCCTCCCCTGCCTGCGGGGGAGGGCTGGGGTGGGGGCAACAGCCCACCGCACCTCTCAATCGCGCGCCTTCCCGAACCGCTCCCCGAAGAAGTCCCCTTCGTTCCACCGCGGCCGCTCAGCAGCATCGCCCACGATCCCCCCGATGCGCGCATTGAGCGTCGCCAGCCGCGCGGCATCACCATAGTGGATCGGCAGCTCCGCCTCGTCGCAGGGCTGGTGGTAGCAGTTGCGCAGGAACCAGGTCATTGCGACCTTCGGGTCCTGGTCCTTGTTCGCGCCGACCACGCCGCCGCTCAGGTACACCGCCGGCACGCCGGCGCGCACGAAGGCGTACTGGTCGCTGCGCACGAACACCACTTCCTCCGGGAACGGATCCGGCGACAGCGCCACGCCGATCTCGGCCGCCGCCGACTCCAGCACGCCCTTGAGCGAGGAATGCTCGACCCCGATCGGCACCACATCGGTGGTCGGGGCGGTCAACATCGGCATGTCCATGTTGAGGTTGGCGACCAGCGGCCCGTCGACCGACGGATGGCTGGCGAACCATTCCGCGCCGAGCAGGCCCTTCTCCTCCGCGGTCAGCGCAACAAAGGCCAGCGAGCGCTTCGGCGGCGCGCCCTGCTTCAGCTCGCGCGCGGCCTCGAGCAGGATCGCCACGCCCAGCGCGTTGTCGAGCGCGCCGTTGTAGATGCCGTCGCCCTCGACCTCGGCGCCGATGCCGACGTGGTCCAGGTGCGCGGTGTAGACGACGTGCTCGGCTGCGAGCGCGGGATCGCCGCCGGCGATGCGGCCGACCACGTTGCGCGAGTCCAGCGGCTCGATCTTCGTGCGTCCGGCCAGGCGCAGCGTGCCGGGCAGGACGAAGCCCTTCAGCCTGCCCTCGCGCGCGGCGTCGAACAGCATCGCCGCCGACTGGTCGCCGCCGGCGAACAGCGCGTCCGCCGCCGCGGCGCTGACCACGGCGCCGGCCTGCAGCTGCGGGAAGGTGTCGATGCCGCGTCCGTCGGCGCCGCGCAGCCGCATCGACGGCTTGTCTGCGTTCTGCACCGCGCGCGCCCACGGGTAGCGCACCTCGTCCTCGGCGGTGTTGACGTAGACCACGCCGATCGCGCCGCGCTCGACAACGTTGCGCAGCTTCTCGCGGCTTGACGAATGGAACGCGCGCTGGGTGTCGCCGAAGCCCGCAGGCGCGCCGCCGAAGATCACCGCGATCCTGCCGCGCAGGTCGAGCCCGGCGAAGTCGTCGTGGCCGAGGTCCGGCGCGTGCACGGCCTGGCCGACGAACACCGCCGGTGCTTCGAGTTCGGCTTCGGGCGAGTTGTAGTTCGGCGACGGCAGGAATTCGTCGCGGAACTTCAGCGCAGCAGCCTTGCCGTCGCGCAGGATGTCGAAGCGGGCGCCGTCCGCCTGCAGGGTTGCCTTGAGCAGCGGCACGGCCTGGAAGAAGCTGCCGTCGCCGCCGCCCGGTTCGAGGCCGATCTCCGCATAGCGCTTCGCCACGTACTCCGCGGCGCGGTCGTAGCCCGGCGTGCCGGTCTCGCGGCCCTCCAT
>JAFAEU010000422.1 GCA_023423855.1 Pseudomonadota bacterium
GAACATGGTCGCTTTCGCCAGGCGCGAGCGAGACATGTCGATTTCCCGCGTCCAGCGTGACGTCTACGGATGAGGCATTGACCAAAAAGACATCACACCCTTGGGGCGCGGGTGACGCAAGCAGCAATGTAGCCAAAGCGGTGTGCAGCGACATGCTTTCACCCCTCCCCCACCCAATTACATATGGACCCCAAAGCGGGGCGTAGCGCGGACTTTGCGCTTGCCAGGAAAGCTCGTCAATCAAGCTTTACTTTGATGAATCAAGTTTGCGTGACTTATGTGAAGAGTCGCCGCCTGTATCCGGTCTGTGTTATCCGGCACGCGCGCCGATCTATCGGAACAGGTCGGCATGCGTGCCGGACAACCCCGGAAGAAGATGGCCAGGAGGGTTGCTGGCAAATGGTTGGAACTTTCGGAAGTTTTCCTCTCCGGGCAGGCGTTCTGCCGTTTATTCCGCCAGCAGGTGCTGCTGCCAGAA
The DNA here is from genome assembly GCA_023423855.1 of Pseudomonadota bacterium. Taxonomy (GTDB): domain Bacteria; phylum Pseudomonadota; class Gammaproteobacteria; order Xanthomonadales; family Xanthomonadaceae; genus Luteimonas. Next base: position 479 of record JAFAEU010000422.1, read on the forward strand.
CAGGATCGATGCGGCGCCGAAGTAGTCGCTGTTGGCCTTCTTGCGGAAGCCGTGGCCTTCGTCGTCGTACATCAGGAACCACACCGGTTCGCCGTTGCCACGCACGGCCTGCACGATCTGCTCGGCTTCGGTCCAAGGCACGCGCGGGTCGTTCTTGCCTTGGGCGACGAACAGGGGGGTGCGGATCTTCGCCGCGTTCTTCAGCGGCGAGATGCGGTCGAACACCGCTTTCATTTCCGGGTCGCGTTCGTCGCCGTATTCGGCGCGGCGCAGGTCGCGGCGGTAGCTTTCGGTGTTGGTCAGGAAGGTGGTGAAGTCGGAGATACCGACGATCTCGACGCCGGCCTTGATCCGGTCGCCGAAGTGCATCAGCGAGGCCAGGGTCATGTAGCCGCCGTAGCTGCCGCCGGTGACGCCGACGCGGTCGGCGTCGAGTTCGGGCTGTTGCGCGATCCAGTCGAGCAGGGCGCCGATGTCCTTGACCGAGTCCTCGCGCTTCTCGGCGTTGTCGAGGGTGAGGTAGGTCTTGCCGTAGCCGGAGGAGCCGCGCACGTTCGGCACCAGCACGGCGACGCCCAGTTCATTGAGCAGGAACTGGGTGGTGGCATTGAAGCCGGGCAGCGCCTGCGATTCGGGGCCGCCGTGGATGCTGATGATGACCGGGTGCTTGCCGCCGGCCCCGGGTTTCGCGGGCTTGTAGTAGAAGGCGGGGATGGTGCGCGGCTGGCCGTCGACGCTGTCGAAGGTCGGGTAGCGCACCAGGGTCGGCGGGATGAAGGTCGAGGTGTCGAGTCCGCCGACTTCGCTTCGCGTCCAGCGTTCGAGCGAGGCCTTGCCGAGGTCGATCACGTAGGCGTCGCTGGGCGAGGTGGCGGTGTTGAGGGTGATCGCGAGGCGCTTGCCGTCCGGCGAGAATTCCAGGCCGCCGATCAGGCCCACCGGCTGTTCCGGCAGCCGGATCGGGCGGTGCGAGGGCAGCGCCAGCACGGTGAGCCGGTAGATGCCGTCCTCGTTGGTGACGTAGGCGAGGTGGCGGCCGTCGTCGGAGATCTCGAATCCCTCGACGTCCCACGGCACGGTGCTCAGCTGCACCGGTGCACCCTTGCGCGGGTCGTGGTGGCGCAGGGTCTGGAATTCGCTGGGCCGGCCGTCGATCGGTTCGTCGGAGACGTAGTACACGCCCTGGCCGTCGGGTGCGTAGCGGAAGCCGCCGAACGCGGCCTTGTCGCCGTCGACCGGGAACCGCTTCAGCGCGCCGCTGGCGACGTCGACCTCGCCCGGATACGACTCGTTGACCGACACGTACTTCGACACCAGCAGGCGCTTGCCGTCCGGCGAGAAGTCGAGCGGCGTCCAGTTGCCGCCTTCGGCCAGTAGCACGCGCGCCTGGCCGGTCTTCGTGTCGCGTACCCAGACGTCGCGGTCGGTACCGTTGCGCGAGGTGCTGCTGTAGGCCATCAGGCTGCCGTCATGGTTGAGCACGGTGCCACCGTTCTGGCTGCGCTTGCCGTCGGTGAGCAGGGTGGTGGAGCGGTTCTGCGCGTCGAACCAGTAGAGCTGCGAGAACTCGTCGCCGCCCTTGTCCTTGCCGAACACGAAGCCTTCCCGCCATGCGTCCGGCGGCGAGGCGGTCACGCCGGCGACGGGTTCGGGATAGAAGGTCAGCTGTTCGCGCATGCCCAGCGGCTGGCAGACGCGGTGGGCCTGGCTGGTCTCGGCGAAGCGCGTGGAGATGAGCAGGCAGCCGTCCTTCGTCCAGCCGCTGACGCCGGCGCCGCGCGTGTTCTGGTAGCGGTTGAGGCGTTCGATCAGCTCGGCCGGGATCTCCGGCACCTGTTCGGTGACGCGGTTGCCGGCCTGGATGCGTTCGACCGGGGTGGTCTGTGCGAGGGCGGGGAGGGTGCAGGTCAGCGCGAGGGCGATGGCGGACAGCGGCAGGCGCATGGGTCGACTCCCGGAAGAAGGTCGTGACAGCCTAGCCCAGGGGCGCCGTCGGGGATCAGGTCGCAAGTCATGTTCCGCGGGTCGGCCGGGGACTGTGGGAGCGGCTTCGGCCGCGACCGGGCGTCCAGGGAATCCGCGCAGGCAGTCCGGCTGAAGCCGCTCCCACGGGCAATGCGATGTGCCCGGGCCGGATCAGTGGCGGCGCGAGACGATGCCCTGCAGTTCGCGGAGCTCGGCATGCTCTTCCGCGGTCAGGGCGGAGGGGCTGCCGCCTTCCTTCCACTTCTGCTGCAGTTCGTCGATCCGCTGCTGCAGCGTCTGCCGGTCGAGCTGGGCGATGGCGTCGATGAATTCCTCGCGCCAGGCGGGCTCGTCGCCGGGCAGGGACTGGCTGGCGAGCTTCTGCAGCGCGGGACCCTCCTCGCGGCCTTCGAAGTGTTCGAGCAGGGCGCCGGTGGTGATGTCCGGGCGCATGCTGACCAGCGCGATCAGTTCGGTCAGCAGTTCGATGCCGGGCTGGCGCAGGGCGACGAAGCGGTAGGGCGGCGCCAGGTCCAGGGCCAGCGCCGGCTGCTGCAGGAGCAGCGAGATCGCGCTGCGCACGAGGCTGCGTTTGGGCGGCGCCAGCGGCCGGCTGCCGCTGCGGCGGATCGGCGCGGAGGCATCGGGCGCGGCCTGGCGCGCGCCGACGCCGGTCAGTTCGGTCAGCCGCTGCTGCATCAGGTCGCCGAAGGCGCCGTCGGGGATCTGCGCCAGCAGCGGCCGCGCGCGTTCGGCCAGCCGCGCCTTGCCGTCGAGCGTGGACAGCGCGATGCCGTCGGACAGCGTGTCGAAGAAGAACTGCGACAGCGGCACCGCGTGCTGCAGTCGCGTGTCGAAGCCCGGCGCGCCCTCGTGGCGGACGATGCTGTCCGGATCCTCGCCCTCGGGCAGGAACAGGAAGAAGGCCTGGCGGCCGTCGCGCATGCGCGGCAGCACCGATTCCACCGCCTTCCACGCCGCACTGCGCCCGGCGCGGTCGCCGTCGAAGCAGAAGTACACGTCCGGCGCGTTGCGGAACAGCAGTTCGGCGTGGTCGGGCGTGGTCGCGGTGCCGAGCGTGGCCACGGCCTGGGTCACGCCGTGGTCGAACAGCGCGATCACGTCCATGTAGCCCTCGACCACGATCAGCCGCTCGATCTTCGTGTTCGCCTGCCGCACCTGCCACAGGCCGTAGAGTTCGCGGCCCTTGTGGAACAGTTCGGTCTCGGGCGAGTTGAGGTATTTCGGGCTGGTGTCCTTGTCGAGCACGCGCCCACCGAAGGCGATCACGCGACCGCGGCGGTCGTGGATCGGGAACATCGCGCGGTCGCGGAACTTGTCGTAGACGTGGCCGCGGTCGTTCTTCGAGAACAGGCCGGCGCGGTCGAGCAGCTTCATCCGGCGCTCGTCGGTGCCGAGCGCGTCCTTCAGCGCGGAGTAGCCGTCGGGCGCGTAGCCGAGCGCGAACTGCGTGCGAACCGCTTCGCCGACGCCGCGCCCGTCGAGGTAGGCGCGCGCCTTGTCGCTCGCCGCGAGCTGGCGCTGGAAGAAGCGCGCCGCCGCCTCCAGCGCGTTGAACAGGTCCTGGACGTCCGGGTTGGCGTTGCGCTGCTGCGTGTCGCGCGGCACCTCCATGCCGGCGCGCTTGGCCAGTTCGTCGACCGCATCGAGGAATTCGAGCCGGTCGTAGTTCATCAGGAACGAGATCGCGGTGCCGTGCGCGCCGCAGCCGAAGCAGTGGTAGAACTGCTTGGTCGGCGACACCGTGAACGAGGGCGAGCGCTCGTCGTGGAAGGGGCAGCGCGCCGAATACTCCTTGCCCTGCCGCTTGAGCGGCACGCGCGCGTGGATCACCTCGACGATGTCGGTGCGCGCCAGGAGATCGTCGATGAATGCGTCGGGGATGCGGGCCACGGGGCAATGATCGCATCCCGGCCCGTCGCGGCGGGTGCCCGGACCTCGGGCAAGCCCGGGGATGTGTCGCGTCCGGGCGGGCGCTAGCCTGCGGGAACCGACCGCCGGAGCGCCCGCATGTCTGCCGTCCAATCCGCGTCCTGCCCCTGGATCCCGCCGCTGCCGGCGCCCCAGCGCCCGGCGCTGACGCCCGCCGAACAGCAGGCGCTGGCCGAGCAGTACGCGCCGATCCTGTACTTTCATCCGGACGAGGAAAACTTCCTCCAGGACCCGAACACGTTCATCGAGCAGTCGACGCTGCGCCAGGAGCGTGACTTCCGGGGCGACAAGGAACTGCATGGTCTCGGCGACGTGCCCGCGGACGATCTGGCGGACATCGGCCCCGGGAACGCCGACGCCGACGGCCAGATCTTCCTCGACCACCGCGAGGAGGACCTCGGCAAGGACATCCGCGCCGGCGACCTCGACAACAGCAGCAACCTCTACCTCTACGACGCCGAGACCAACACGCTCACGTACTTCTTCTTCTACTCGTACAACGATGGCCCGCCGGGCCTGGGCGACGTGCAGAACCATGAGGGCGACTGGGAGCGCGTCACCATCCAGTTCGACGACAGCGGCCAGCCGGTGGAGGTGCGCTACGGCGCCCACAACGGGCTGGACGTGTCGCGCCCCTGGTCCGAAGTGACGAAGGAGGACGGGCGGCCGGTGGTGTACGTCGGCCAGGGCTCGCACGCGAGCCTGCCCGAACCCGGCGAGTGGAGCACCAATGCGCCGGGCGTGAACGACGTCGCCTCCGCCGACGGCCTGCGCTTCGACCTGGCCACGCGGCCGGCGGTGGACATCGCCGGCGAGGGGTACTACGGCAGCCACGTGCTGTGGGGCGAGCGCGGCAGCGCGCAGGAATTCGGCATCGGCGACACCAGCGGCCCGACCGGGCCGTCGCCGGAGAAGGGACCGATCCTCGATGCGGAGCCGCGGCAGCCGGAGTAGGCGCCTGCTTTTGGCTTCCTCTCCCGTCTGCGGGCATTGCGCCCTTTGCGGGTGGCGGGTTGGGGTGGGGGCAACCGGCCCCTCGCAGGAACCGGATCCACGGCCGGCCAGCGGGCGGCGGGAAACGCGGCCGTTTCAGCCCGGGGCGCCGGGCCGTTCGTGCAGCGGCGTCGATCCGCCCGCTTCCCGCGCCCGCTCGTCGATCACCGCCGTGATCAACGCACCGACGAAGAACACCATCGCCGCGTAGTACATCCACACCAGCAGGATCACCAGCGTGCCCATCGAGCCGTAGGCGCTGCCCGGCGCCGCGCGCGCGATATACAGCCCGATCGCCCAGCGCCCGAGCACGAACAGCAGCGCCGTGATCAGCCCACCCAGCAGCGCCTGCCGCCAGCGCACGCGGCGGTCGGGCAGGTAGTGGTACATCAGTGCGAAGGCGAGCGTGTAGAGGCCGAGTGCGGCGAGGTTGCCGAGCACCGGCAGCGTCGGCGAGCCGGCGAAGGCGACTTCCAGCGCCGTGGTCAGCGCCGCCGAGACCACCAGCAGGAAGCCCAGCGCGAACACCACGCCGAACGAGAACACGCGCTTGCGCAACCACGCCACCGCGCCGCCGAGCCTGTGCGCATCGGTGTGGAAGACGAGGTTGAGCGTGGCCTGCAGCCGCGCGAACACCGCGGTCGCGCCGATGAACAGCAGCAGCGTGCTCCACAGCCCGGCGAGGGTGCCGATGTCCGGCCGGGTCCGGGCGTTGTGCAGCACGGTCTCGGCGACCTCGCGCGCGCCTGCGCCGGCGAGTTCGCCCACCTGCTCGCCCAGCGCCTGCTGCGCGGCCGGGTACAGCGAGGCGGTCAGCCACAGCAGCAGTACCAGCAGCGGCGCCAGCGACAGCAGCGCGAAGAACGACAGCGAGGCGGCGTGGGTGAGCAGGTCGATCTCGACGAAGCGCTTGCCGACCGCGAGCGGCAGGCTGTCCCGGGCGCGTGCGTAGAGCTGCTTCGGTGCGGCGCTGGCGGCGCGGAGGCGGCTGCGCAGGGGCGAGTCGGGGCCGGGGGCTTGCGGGGTCATGGCGGCAGCCTGCCAGACGCGCGTCAGCGCCGGGTCAAGGCGCCGTCGGCGCGCCGTCCGTGGCGAGTCGCCGCAGGGCGTCTCCGGTCACACGCTGCACGGTCCATTCGTCCATGCCGACCGCGCCGAGGCTGCGGTAGAAGCCGATCGCCGGCGCGTTCCAGTCCAGCACCGACCACTCGAAGCGGCCGCAGCCGCGTTCCACCGCCAGCCGCGCCAGGTGCACCATCAGCCGCCGGCCGATGCCGAGGCCGCGGTAGCGCGGCTGTACGAACAGGTCTTCGAGGTAGATCCCGGGTTTGGCCAGGAAGGTCGAATAGTTGTGGAAGAACAGCGCGAAGCCGGCGGGCTCGCCGTCGGCTTCGGCGATCACCACCTCGGCGCCGGGCCGTTCGCCGAACAGCGTGTCGGCCAGCCGCGCTTCGTCGGCCTCGACCTCGTGCGCGAGTTTTTCGTATTCGGCGAGGCCGTGGATCAGCGCGAGGATCGTTGGCACGTCGTCAGGGCGTGCGGGGCGGAGGGAGATGACCGGGGTGTTCGACATGATGTTGGCGTCTCCCTTTGCAGGCGGTTTGCGGTTGGTTGAGTGCTGCGGACTCACCCCCGCCCCGGCCCGCCCGGCCCGATGGCCTAGCCATCGGGCGTTCGTCAGCGCATGCGCCAATGG
>JAFAEU010000437.1 GCA_023423855.1 Pseudomonadota bacterium
CGGCGTCATCGACAACAACGAACTCGACCTCGACGGCGGCGAGCCGCCCCGGCACTACCCGCCGCAAACCGGCAGCGGCCAGTCGCGCTACCGGCTGCACGCGGTGGGCCACGACAACGGCGGCATCGCCTGCGCGGTCTATGGCGCGCCGGACTTCGATCCGGACGAGGTCCTGCGCATCAGCGGCGAGCGCGGCTATGCGCGACGGTTCGGGACGGAGCTGCAGGCCGTGGATTGAATGCGGCCGGGATCGGTCGCGCCTGAAGTCGCTCCTACAGGAGCATCTGCGTTCGTAAGAGCAACTGTCTGCTACTTCTCCCGCTTGCGGGGCATTGCGCCCTTTACGGGTGGAAGGCTGGGATGGGGCGAGGCGCGCAGCGCCGAGCTTTCTCCGCGAAGAGCGCCCCCACCCCAACCCGCCCAGCCCGTCGGCACAGCCGACGGGCGTTCATCGGCGCATGGACCAGTGGTCCATGAGCGCACCTCTTCACCCCCCGCAAGCGGGGGAGGGAGTTTGCCTGTAGGAGCGCTTTCAGGCGCAACCGACCGGCGTGGCGCGACCTCCACTCAGGCGGCCTGCACCACGCGCGTCGCCTCGTACAGCCGCCGTACGCCGCCCGGCAGCCAGGACAGCAGCAGGCAGGCGCCGGCGGCCAGCGCCCATTGCGCGGCGCCGCGGCCGAGGCCCTCGCTCGCCATTGCCCACCACTGGCCGCCGTACATCGCCGCGACCACGACGATCGCCAGCGCGAACACCGCCAGCAGGCCGTTGAACAGCATGCGTTCGAGCTTCGAATCCGCGCCGCTGGCCGCGGCCGTCGCGCCGGAGGCGGCCAGCGCCGCGACCGCGGCGGCGAAATCCGCCGGCGGCTGCGACACCGGCATCGTGCGCAGTGCGCGCGCGAGCAGCGCGTCGCGGCGGTCGCCCGGATGCGCCAGCGCACGCTCCTGGGCGAGCCAGTCGCGCTCTTCTGCGCTGCGCGGGTCGACAGGACGGGGCGGGCGCGTGTCGTTCATGCGGCAAAGACTCCCATGGTCGGCTCCAGCAGTCCGCGCAACTGGCGGCGGCTGCGGAACAGGTGGCTCTTGATCGTGCCCTCGGCAAGCCCGGTGACGCGTGAAATCTCGCCGATCGGCATCTCTTCCAGGTGATACAGGGTCAGCAGCGTCCGCTGCAGCGGCGGCAGGCGCGCGATCGCGGCGTGCAGCAGGGCGACGGCCTCGTCGTCCGCGGTCGCGCCCTCGAGGTCGAAGCCGTCGCCCACGCTTTCGACCAGCGACAGGCCGTCGCCCTCGCCCGGGGCGTCGGCGATCGGGATGCGCCGCTTCTCCAGGTGCCGCTTGGCCACCGAATACGCGACCTGCGCGATCCACGACTTGAGCGCGCTCTCGCCGCGGTACTGGTGCAGGGCCTGGTGCACGCGCAGGAAGGTTTCCTGGCACAGCTCGCGGGTGTCCTCCGGGTGGCGCACCATGCGGTCGATCACGTGCCAGCACAGGCCCTGGTAGTCGCGCACCAGCCGCTCGAACGCGCCCGGCGCGCCCGCCAGCACGGCATCGGCCAGCGCGCGGTCGGCGCGCAGCGCGTCTTCGGGGCGGTCAGGCGGCGTCGGCATCGCGGACAGGGATACGCCCGGGGAGGCAGCGGTTGCAAGGCCGGGCGCCGGCATCCTCCCGGCCGACCGCTGCAACCGCTCCGCCACGGGCGGTATCTCCTGAGCCGAGACCCCGCTCCATCCGCCCCGACCACACACCGGAACCCGCCATCATGCAACTCGAATACATGATCCCGATCGTCCTGTTCGTCTGCATCTACCTGACCATCAAGGCGGTCGTCGACGCCGACGCACGCAAGCGCATGATCCAGTCCAACGGCTCGGAGGACATGCTTCGGACCCTCATCGAAGGCGAGGAGATCCGCCGCCGCCAGGCTTCGCTGCGCTGGGGCGTGATCCTGGTCGCGCTGGCCGTCGGCTTCGGCCTGCTCGAAGGCTTCGACTGGAAGGAGCCCTCGCCGGGCCTGTTCGCGATCCTGCTGGGCGCCACCGGCCTGGGCAACCTCGCCGCGTACTACCTCGCGCGCCGGGCGAAATAGCGGCCCGGGCCGTGTTCCGCAGGAGTGCCTTCCGATGCGATGCCTTTCGCGGTCCCCACGACTGAACGAAAGGCATCGCGCCTGAAGGCGCTCCTGCGATCTTCGGGCCGGATCGGCAGGCGGCCGAGCCTGCGAATTTGGTCGAAATCCCGCCCGCCGGAGACCGGAACCTACCCTTGCGTACGGGCTCCGTGCCGCAATTCCGCGATACTTGTCGGCCCTGTCCGAGAAACGCGAGTCGCCCGGCCCGATGAAGGATTCATTCAGCCATGAACAACTGATCGCCTCCGGTGAAGGCCGGCTCTTCGAACCGGGCAGCGGCCGCCTGCCGCTGCCGCCGATGCTGATGTTCGACCGCATCACCCACATCGACGACGACGGCGGCACGCACGGGCTGGGCCGGGTCGAGGCCGAGCTCGACATCCGCCCGGACCTGTGGTTCTTCCAGTGCCACTTCCAGGGCGATCCGGTGATGCCCGGCTGCCTCGGCCTCGACGCGATGTGGCAGCTGGTCGGATTCTTCATGACCTGGCAGCGCCTGCCCGGCCGCGGCCGCGCGCTCGGCTCGGGCGAGGTCAAGTTCACCGGCGAAGTCGGCCCGGACGCGAAGCTGGTGCGCTACGAGATCGACATCAAGCGCCTGATCAAGCGCCGGCTGATCATGGCCATCGCCGACGCGCGCATGTACTGCGACGGCAAGGAGATCTACGCCGCCAGCGACCTGCGCGTGGGGCTGTTCCAGAAGCAGGAAGGCGACGCATGAGCCTGAACGCCGGCGGGCGCCGCGTGGTGGTCACGGGCATGGGCATCGTCTCGTGCCTGGGCAACGACCTCGACACCGTGGCGTCGGCGCTGCGCGAGGGCCGTTCCGGCATCCGCGCCGATGCGTCCTACGCCGAAAAGGGCCTGCGCAGCCAGGTCTCCGGCGTGCCGCAGGTCGACCTCGAGGCCTCGATCGACCGCAAGCTCAAGCGTTTCATGGGCGACGCCGCGGCCTACGCCTATCTTTCGCTGCGCGACGCGATCGCGCAGTCCGGCCTCGACGGATCGCAGGTCTCGAACCCGCGCACCGGCCTGATCATGGGTTCGGGCGGCGGTTCGCCGACCAACCAGATCGAATCGGCCGACACCCTGCGCGAGCGCGGCATCCGCCGCGTCGGGCCGTACCAGGTCACGCGCACGATGAGTTCGACGGTGTCGGCCTGCCTCGCCACCGCGTTCGGCATCAAGGGGCTGAACTATTCGATTTCCTCCGCCTGCGCGACCTCTGCGCACTGTATCGGCGTTGCCGCGCAGCAGATCCAGGCCGGGCTGCAGGACGTGGTCTTCGCCGGCGGCGGCGAGGAAGTCAGCTGGGGCATGGCGATGCTGTTCGACGGCATGGGCGCGCTGTCGAGCAAGTACAACGACACGCCCGAGCGCGCCTCGCGCGCCTACGACGCCGATCGCGACGGCTTCGTCATCGCCGGCGGCGGCGGCGCGGTGGTGCTGGAAAGCCTGGAGCACGCGCAGGCGCGTGGCGCGACCATCCTCGGCGAACTGGTCGGCTTCGGCGCCAGCTCCGACGGCGTGGACATGGTCGCGCCCTCGGGCGACGGCGCCATCGCCTGCATGCGCATGGCGATCGACGGGCTCGACGGCGGCATCGACTACGTCAACACCCACGGCACTTCGACCCCGGTGGGCGACGTCAGCGAATTGCGCGCGATGCGCGAAGTCTTCGGCGACGCAGTGCCGCCGTTCTCCTCGACGAAATCGCTGACCGGCCATTCGCTCGGCGCGACCAGCGTGCAGGAGGCGATCTTCTGCCTGCTGATGCTGCAGCGCGGCTTCATCGCCGGTTCGGTGAACGTCGACAACGTCGATCCCGAAGCCGCCGACCTGCCGCTGATGCGCGAGAGCCGCGACGCCGGGCTGCGCACCGTGCTGTCGAACAGCTTCGGCTTCGGCGGCACCAACGCCAGCCTGGTGCTGCGGCGCTGGGAGGGCTGAGCGCGCGGATCACGGTCCGCCGCTCTCTGGAACGCCTGTCATCCCGACCCGGGATTCAGGCGGCCATCGCCCGCCACGGCGACGCGCACATCCCCGACCTCGACCACCTGCCCCGCATGGATCTTGCAGGTCCGGCGCAGCTCCACCTCGCCGTCCACGCGCACCGCGCCGCTTGACACCAGCGCCTTGCCGGCGCCGCCGCTGTCGACGATGCCGCAGAGCTTGAGCAACTGGTTGAGTTCGACGTGGTCGCGTTCGAGCTGGAAGTCGATGTTTCGCATGTCTTGTGGTGCCTTTTGATTCGTCATCCCAGCGCAAGCTGGGATGACGAGCCTCGGGGTCTCCAGAGTGCCGGTTACCCCTGCAGTTCGCGCAGCGTCGCCGACGGCGGCGCGTCCAGCACCCTGCGGGTCGCGAACAGCCCCGCAAGCAGGGTCACGACGACACCTACCACGCTGCCGACCACCGCCAGCGTCCAGTTCGCCCGCCACGGCAGGCCGAACACCTGCTCGGCGACCACGCCGGCCAGCACCGAAGCCGCGATCGCCGCGACCAGCCCCGCCAGCAGCCCGATCGCCGCGAACTCCGACACCTGCGCCATCCGCAGCTGCCCGCGCCGCCCGCCGAGCGCGCGCATCACGCCGCCTTCGAGCAGGCGCTCGTCCTGGCTGGCGCTGACCGCCGCCAGCAGCACCAGCACGCCGGCCAGCAGCGAGAACCAGAACACCACCTGGACCACGGTCGAGACCTGGTCGGCGGTGCTGCGCACCTGCTG
>JAFAEU010000011.1 GCA_023423855.1 Pseudomonadota bacterium
CTGCTTTGCCTCGCCTGCCTGTCACCGGCGCTGGTGCCGGCGCAGGAACCCGCGTTCGCCTGGCCGAACGGCGCGCGCGCGGCGGTGAGCCTGTCCTACGACGACGCGGTGCCCTCGCAGCTGGACAACGCCATCCCGGCGCTGGATCGGCGCGGGCTCAAGGGCACGTTCTACCTGATCATGGCTGCGGACACGGTGCGCGAGCGCGTCGAGGACTGGCGCGCGGCCGCGCGCAACGGCCACGAGCTCGGCAACCACAGCATGTTCCACCAGTGCTCGGCGAAGGGCCCGGACCGCGCCTGGGTGCAGCCGGAACAGGATCTCGACGCTACCACCGTCGCGCAGATGCGCGCGCAGGTGTCGGTGGCCAACGCGATGTTGCACGCGATCGACGGTAGCACCGAGTTCACCTTCACCGCACCCTGCGGCGACCAGCTGGCGAAGGACGGCCGCTACATCGACGCGGTGAAGGACCAGTTCCTCGGCATCAAGCTGGTCGGCGGCGCGGCGATCCCGGACATGTGGGCGCTGGACCGCATGGCGGTCCCGGTCACGGTGCCGGTGGACGCCTCGGGCGCGGAGCTGATCGCGCTGGTGGAAGAGGCCGGGCGCCTGGGCACGATGATCAACTTCACCTTCCACGGCATCGGCGGCGATCACCTGTCGGTGTCGAACGAAGCGCACGGGCAGCTGCTCGACCATCTTGCGCAGCACCGCGACGTCTACTGGACCGACACCTTCCGCAGCCAGATGCGCTGGGTGCGCGACCGGCAGGCGGAAGCGAAGCGCGGCGGCGAGTGATTCCGGTTCGCCGGGGCACGCCTGAAGGCGCTCCTGCAGGACGCTTCCAGAAAGCCCGAGCCTGTCATTTCGAACGCAGCGAGAAATCCTGTTTCTCAAGCGATTGGACATCTCGCTACGCTCGAATTACGCACCCATTCTTGCCAAGCAAAAGCCATCGTCATCCCCGCGAGGCGCTTTGCAACAGCCGAAGGCTGGTCAAGCAGGGATCAAACCTCGGGGAGCCTCCCGGCAAAGCCGGAGGGTTTGCGTGGAACTTGATGACAACCCCGAGCTTCCCGGAGGACCTGCGAGCGATTCATGCGCCCCGTGACCTCGTGCTCCATGCCCCCCTGCCGGCGCACCGGTAGAATGGCGCCGGCACGGAACATCTGCGCGTTTCGCCGGTCGAACAACGGTGAATCAGGGGGAGGGGCGTTGACGGAGAGCGGTCTCCATTGGGTGGTCAGGCTGAACCGGCGCAACCGGACGCTGTTCTTCGCGCTCGGTTTCCTGGTGCTGGGCACCCACCTGCTGTCCATCGGCGCCGGTCCGCTGATGTGGACGCTGCTGGCGCTGCAGCTGCTGGTGTATCCGCAGCTGGTCTACTGGCGCGCGGCGCGTTCGGCCGATCCGCTGCGCGCGGAACTGGACAACCTGCTGATCGACGGCGTGCTGCTGGGCGCGTGGATGGCGGCATGGGGATTCCCGCTGTGGATCTCGTTCATGCTGTTCGTCGGCGTGTGCCTGAACGTGATCATCTTCATGGGCATGCCGGGACTGTGGAAGGGCATGGCCGCGCTCGCCGGCGGCATGGCCGCGGTGGCGCTGCTGCAGGAGGTGTCGTTCCGGCCGCAGACCGAGCTGGCCACCAGCCTGCTGTGCATCGTCCTGCTGACGGCGTACCTGCTGTTCTTCGCCAACGACGCCTACCGCCGCGGCGTCTCGCTGCACAGCAGCCGCCGGCAGCTGGGCGAACAGCTGGCCGAGATCACCAAGCTGCAGGCGCTGCTGCAGGAACAGGCGCAGCGCGATCCATTGACCGGCCTGCACAACCGGCGCTTCCTCGACGAGGCGCTGGAGCGCGAACTAGCCGCCTGCGCCGGCGCGGGCAGGCCGCTGGCGCTGGTGCTGATCGACATTGACCGCTTCAAGCAGGTCAACGACACCTACGGCCATCCGGCCGGCGACGAGATGATCCGCCAGCTGGCGGAACTGCTGCGCAGCCGCGTGCGCGAAACCGGCGTGATCGCCTGCCGCTACGGCGGCGAGGAATTCCTGCTGATGCTGCCGGGTGTCACCGTCGCCGAAGCGGCGACGCTGGCCGAGGAACTGCGCGCGACCTTCGAATCGCTGCGCGTGGCCACGGATGGGCGCACGATGCGGACCACGCTGTCGATCGGCGTGTCCGGCTTCCCGGAGCACGAGCCGCGCGCGCACCTGCTGGTGCTCAAGGCCGACCGCGCCCTGTACGCGGCCAAGCTGCGCGGCCGCAACCGCGTGGTGCTGTCCACAGAGCCGCTGCCGGAAGGGCGCGCATTGCCGGAAGCGGCGTCATGATCCCGGGTCGCAACTGAAGGCGCAGGGATGTCATCCCGCGCATTCACCCGCCAGGCTCGACCGCCCTGCCCGTGCGCGCCGATTCGTAGATCGCCTGCAGGATGCGCACATCGCGCAGGCCTTCCTCGCCCGACACCTTGCTCGGCCGCTGTTCCAGGATGCACTGCGCGAAGTCGTCGAGCTCCGCGGCGAACAGGTCGATGGCCGGATGGCGGATCTCGACGCCGTCGCTGCGGCGGCCGTGGTTGCCGTCGTAGAAGTACGCCGGATCGAGTTCGAACCAGCCGCGTTCGGCGTCCACGCGCAGGTTCTGGATGCCGCCGGCGCGATAGCTGGTGCTGCAGTGGGCGATCGCGCCGCCCGGGAAGCGCATGGTCCAGGCCATCGACTCGTCGACCTCGGCGAACTTCACCGGATCGGTCTTCGTCTCCAGCGCGCTGACCACGACCGGCTCCTCGCCGGTCAGGTAGCGCGTGGCCTGCAGCGCGTAGATGCCCACGTCCATCAGTGCGCCGCCGCCGGCCAGCGCGTGCCGCAGGCGCCACTGGTCGGGCCGGCCGACGTCGATCGCGAAGCCGGCCTGCAGGATCACCGGCGCGCCGAACACGCACTCGCGCACGAGGCGGATGCATTCGATGTGGTGCGGATCGTACTGGCAGCGGTAGCCGGTGCCGAGCAGGCGGCCGGCGTCGCGGCAGGCGTCGATCATCGACTGGCAGCGCTCGACCGAGACCTCCAGCGGCTTCTCGCAGAACACGTGCTTGCCGGCCCGCGCGGCGCGGATCGTGTGCTCGGCGTGCAGCGCGTTGGGCGTGACCACGTAGACGATGTCGATGTCGGGGTTGTCGGCCATGCGCTGCATGTCGTCGTAGCCGTAGACGCTGCGATCGGGCACGCCGTACTTCGCCTGGAACTTCGCCACGCTGGCCGGCGTGCCGCTGACCAGGCCGGCGAGACGGCAGTGCCGCGTCTTCTGCAATGCCGGCGCGATCTGGTGCTCGCTCAGGCTGCCCAGCCCGCACAGCGCGACGCCGAGCCTGCGCGAGGCCTGCGTCTTCGCGCGGGTGGCGGTGGTGCTGATGAAGGGCGCGGCCGCAAGGGTCGCCGCGGTCTGCGCCGGGAAACGACGGCGGGACTTTGCCATGACGAACGCCTCGTGCGCGATGGACGACACGCGACGCACGTCGCGCAGCCGCATTATTGCCCTGAGCGCAGCCGAAGGGCTCGGGATGACAAGTTCGAGTTTCCAGTTCCAGGACCAGTATTCCCGTAGCGGGACCGGCACGCAGCGCGCACCGAAATGGTTGCAGGCGCATCCATTCACTGCAGCGCTGCGCTGCAGCGGGAGCCCGTCCCCGCGGCTGTGCATACTGCCGTCGCCACTCGCGCGCAACGATCCGGCCGTCGCCGGACAACCCCTTCGGAGCCCATCGCATGAAGTCTTACCTCGCGGCCGGACTCGGCCTGCTGCTGGCCGCGTGCCAGCCCGCACCGCCACCGGCGCAGACCGATGTCGTGCCCGCCATCGACGCCGCTACGGCGACGAACGCCGCGCCGCTGGTCGATCCGGCGCACATCGATGAAGTGCTGCAGGCCATCGTCGACGACGGCAAGACGGTCGGCGTGTCGGCGCTGGTGTACGAGCGCGGCCACGAGGCCTACTTCGGCGCGTTCGGCATGGCCGATCGCGAAGCCAACCGGCCGATGGCGCGTGACACCCTCGCCCAGGTCTATTCGATGACCAAGCCGGTGACCGGCGTGGTGCTGATGTCGCTGTACGACGAAGGCAGGTTCAGGCTCGACGATCCGCTCGCAAAACACCTGCCCGAGTACGCCGACGTGCGCGTGTACGCGGGCGAGGACGCGTCGGGCAAGCCGCTGCTGGCAGCGCCGGAGCGGCCGATCCTGGTCCAGGACATCCTGCGCCACACCGCCGGATTCGCCGCCGCGTTCGAGCAGACGCCGGTTGCCGGACTCTACCGCGACGCAAAGGTCGACGACCGCAACCTCACGCTGGCGCAGATGTCCGAACGCCTGGCGCGGGTGCCGCTCGCCTACCAGCCCGGCACGCGCTGGCTGTACGGCATCTCGGTGGACGTGCAGGCGCGGCTGGCCGAGGTGCTGGCCGGCAAGCCGTTCGAGCAACTCGTGCGCGAGCGCGTGCTCGACCCGCTGCAGATGCGCGAGACCGCGTACTTCGTGCCGGAAGACCGGCGCGGGCGCATGGCCGCGATGTACCAGTCCGCCGACGGCACGCTCACCCGGCTGCCGGACGATCCCGCGCTCGACAACGCCTACAGGCAGTGGACGATGGCGCCCGGCGGCTATGGCCTGGTCTCGACGCTGGACGACTACCTGCGCTTCGGGCGGATGCTGCTCGGCGGCGGCGAACTGGACGGCGTGCGCGTGCTGCAGCCGGAAACTGTGAAACTGATGGCGACCGACGCGCTGTCGCCGGACATCACCGACCGCTCCTGGCTGCCGGGCAAGGGCCAGGTCGGCTTCGGCATCGATTTCGCGGTGCGCCACTCGCCGCCGGCGAACGAAGGCGAAGCCTCGGGCGCGGTCGGCGAGTTCTTCTGGGACGGCTACGCCAACACGCTGTTCTGGGTGGACCCGAAGCACGAACTGGTTGCGGTGCTGTTCACCCAGTACATCCCGCCCGGCGGCACCGACCTGCACAAGCGCTTCCGCGACGCGGTGTACCGCGGCGATGCGGAGGCCTCGTCCGTCGGCAAGGGTGCGGCGACGCCGTAGGCGTCTGCCGCCGACCACGACGCCGCCACGACGCGGCAGCGGTTAGCGTGGTGCCTTCTCCAACAGGAGGAGGCGCCATGAAGCCCACCCGCCAGGACGTACTGATCCAGCTCGACCGCATCGACACCGCGCTCGAAGCCCCCGAAGCCGACAAGGCCACGCTGCTGCGCGAAGCCGGCGACTGGCTGTCCGCGCATCCGTCGATCGAACCCGCCGACGCGCTGTACTACCGCGAACGCCTGCAGGCGATCCGCGCGCGGCATGCGCTGCCCTGACGGCAAACCGGGGCAGCGGCGCCTTTCCTGCGATGCACTGCGACCGCCGCATGGCCGCCGGGCGAGACTCGACCCTGGCTCCGCTTCGCGCGTTAACGCCGCAGTCGTGCTTTTTTCACACGATCCTTCCAGCGCGGCGCTAGCGTTGCGCCACCTTCCCACGGAGGCCACGGCATGACCCAGACCCTGTATGCCCAGGACGAAGCCGGCAACCGCCACAAGGTGATCCAGCGCGTCGAATCCGCGCACGAGGACGAGCCGGGCCCCGAGCACGGCACGGCGCGCCTGGTGTACTCGCTCGACGACGGCACGCCGGTGCGGCGCGTGGACAACGACACCTTCCAGGTGGTCAGCACCGGCGCCTACATCTCCACCGTGCGCGACTGAACGCCTTCAGATGGTGATCGGCTGGCTCAGCTCGCGCCAGGTCGGCGGGGTCGGCCAGTCGGCGTCGAGGTTGCCTTCGAGCACGCGGCGCAGGTCGCGGCGGTCGAGCTGCGGCGCGATGCCGTGCAGCAGCGCCAGCGCGTATTCGCGCAGCACGCGGCCGCGCGGAACCACCGCCCAGGTGATGCACTCGGGGATTTGCGCCGGGGCTTCGAGGATGCGCAGGTCCTCGTCCTCGCGCAGCCCGATCGCCATCTCCGCCAGCAGCCCCGCGCCGAGGCCGGCGCGCACGTAGGTCTTGATGAGGTTGGCGTCGCGCGCGGTCATCGCCACCTGCGGCTCGACCCCGGCGCTGGTGAAGGCACGCCGCATCGACGAGTCCGCGCGGGTCGAGGACTCGTAGCTGATCAGCGGGTGCTGCGCGAGTTCGGCCAGCGTCGGCGCGCGCTGCAGCGCGGCCAGCGGATGCGCCTTCGGCACCAGCAGCACGCGCCGCCAGCGGTACAGCGGCACCGCGAGTCCGCCCGCGGGCGTGCTGCCGGCGGTGCTGATCAGGGCGAGGTCGGCACCCTCGTGCACGAGCTGGTGCAGGACCTCGGCATCGCCGGCCGCCTGCAGGTCGACGTTGACCTGCGGGAACTCGCGCTTGATCGCGGCGATCACCGGCGGCAGCACGTAGCGCGCCTGGGTGTGGGTGGTGGCCAGCAGCAGGCGGCCGCTGTACTCGCCGCGCTCGTTGGCGGCGTAGCTGCGGATGTTGGCGGCCTCGGCCAGGATCCTGCGCGCGTGCTCCAGCACCCGCTCGCCGGCCGGGGCGATGCCCTCCAGGCTGCGGCCGCGGCGCACGAACAGCTGGAAGCCGAGTTCGTCCTCCAGCTGCTTGAGCTGCTTCGACAGGCCCGGCTGGGTGGCGTGCACGCGCTCGGCCGCGAGCGTGATGTTCAGCCCGGAATCGGCGATGGCGACGAGGTAGCGCAGCTGGGTCAGGGTCATGCCGGGGTCCGCGCGGCGTTGGTTTCCGCCGCAACTTCATCCTTTCATCATGATGGAAAGATGGATTTTGCGATCATAGCGACGCCTGCGAGGCCTGTCCACGCGCGTCCGCAGCCGCTTATGCCGATGGAGCATAAGCGCAGGAACGGTCGCCATTTCCACCAGCGGCCTGCGAATCGCTAGCGTCAGCCTCCCGACCCGCCCGCTTCCGTGCCGATGCCCAGCCCCGCTGCCGCCGACCGCCTGTTCCCGCTGTTCGCCGACCTGCGCGGCCGGACCGTCGTGGTCGTCGGCGGCGGCGCGGTGGCCGCGCGCAAGGTCGAGGCGCTGCGTGGCACGGGGGCGCGGATCGTGGTCGGCGCGCCCGCGCTCGAACCGGAACTGGCGCTGCTGGCCGCCAATGGCGAACTCGAACACATCGAAGGCCGCTTCGAACCGGGCTGGCTGGACCAGGCCTGGCTCGCCATCGCCGCGACCGACGATGCCGGCGTGAACCGCGCCGTCGCCGAAGCGGGCGAAGCGCGGCGCGTCTGGGTCAACGTGGTCGACGATGCCGAACTGGCGCGCGTGCACCTGCCGGCGCGGGTCGAGCGCGGACCGCTGCAGATCGCGATCTCCAGCGGCGGCGGCGCGCCGATGCTGGCGCGGCTGGTGCGCGAGCGGCTGGAAACGCAGTTCGACGAATCCTTCGGCGCGCTGGCGCAGCTGCTGTCGCGCCATCGCGAGCGCATCCGCGCGCGATGGCCCGACCTCGCCCAGCGCCGCCGCGCCTTCGAGCGCCTGCTCGCCGGCCCGCTGCAGGGCCTGCTGCGCCGTCGCCGGCACATCGAGGCCGAACGCGCCTTCGACCTGGCGCTGAAGTCCGGCGGCGATGCCGCCGCGGCGCGCGGCCACGTCGCCCTGGTCGGCGCCGGTCCCGGCGACGCCGGCCTGCTGACCCTGCGCGCGCTGCGCCTGCTCGGCGAGGCCGACGTGATCCTGCACGACAGCCTGGTCAG
>JAFAEU010000027.1 GCA_023423855.1 Pseudomonadota bacterium
TCGCCGTGCTCGGCCTCAACCCGCACGCCGGCGAAGCCGGGCACCTCGGGCGCGAGGAGATCGAGGTGATCGAGCCGCTGCTGGCGCGCCTGCGCGTCGAGGGCATGCGCCTCGACGGACCGCTGCCGGCCGACACCGCCTTCCTGCCCGCGAAGCTGCGCGAGGTCGACGCGGTGCTGGCGATGTACCACGACCAGGGCCTGCCAGTGCTCAAGTACAGCGGCTTCGAGCGCGCGGTGAACCTGACCCTCGGCCTGCCCTGGCCGCGCGTCGCGGTCGACCACGGCACCGCGCTCGACCTCGCCGGCAGCGGTCGCGCCGACCCCTCGAGCCTGTTCGCCGCGATCGAGACCTGCGCACGGCTGGCGCGGCGCGGGAGGAAGGCGGCCGCCTGACCGGCCGTCATGCGCCTTGCGTTCCATGCATGCGAGTCGCGTGCGTCGCTTTCCATCATGCCACTGCGGATCGCTTCGGACGAAAGGCGAACGACGCAACGCCCACATTGCCGTCATCCCGGCGAAGCGCTTCACAACAGCCGAAGGCTGGTCAAGCCGGGATGACGGGAGGGAATTGTGGATGACGGAAGGGGATTGCGAAGGTAGGGTGAGACAATCCCGCTTCCGATCCCCGCTTCCATCCCCCATTCCGCCCCATGCAAACCATCGACTGGAACGACTTCCTCAAGGTCGAACTGCGCGTCGGCCGCGTCCTGTCCGCGCGCGTCTTCGCCCAGGCGCGCAAGCCGGCCTACGTGCTCGAGGTCGACTTCGGGCCGGAGATCGGCGTGCGCAAGTCGAGCGCGCAGGTCACCGACCTGTATGCCCCCGACGAGCTGGTGGGCCGGCTGGTGGTGGGCGTGGTGAATTTCCCGGAGAAGCAGATCGGGCCGCTGATGTCCCAGTGCCTGGTCACCGGCTTCCATGACGCCGACGGCCGGGTCGCGCTGTGCGTGCCCGACCGCGACGTTCCCCTCGGGACGCGCCTGCTGTGAGCGGCTTCGGCGCACCGGCCAAGAAATCGCTCGGCCAGCACTTCCTGCACGAGCGCGGGGTGGTCGACAGGATCATCCTCGCCGTCGACCCGAAGCCGGGCGACCGCCTGGTCGAGATCGGCCCCGGCCAGGGCGCGATGACCTTCCCGCTGCTCGATCGCCACGGCGCGCTGACCGCGATCGAGTTCGACCGCGACCTGCTCGCCCCGCTCGCCGAAGCCGCGCGCGCGCGCGGCGAGCTGACGCTCATCCACGCCAACGTGCTCGACGTCGACTTCACCGCGCTGGCCGCGGGCGCGCCGTTGCGGCTGGTCGGCAACCTGCCCTACAACCTGTCCTCGCCGATCCTGTTCCACGCCCTCGACCACGCCGCCGCGATCCGCGACATGGTCTTCATGCTGCAGAAGGAAGTGGTGGACCGCATGGCCGCGCCGCCCGGCAGCAAGGTCTACGGCCGCCTGAGCGTGATGCTGCAGGCCTGGTGCGAGGTGACCGCGCTGTTCACGGTCGGCCCCGGCGCGTTCCGGCCGCCGCCGAAGGTGGATTCGGCCGTGGTGCGGCTGGTGCCGCGTCCGCCGGCCAACATCGGCATCGCCGATCCCGCCCGCTTCGCCGCCATCGTCCGCGACGCCTTCGGCCAGCGCCGCAAGACCCTGCGCAACGCCCTGTCGAGGCTCTGCGACGAGGCCACGATCCGCGCCGCCGGCATCGACCCGCAGGCCCGCGCGGAACAGGTGCCCGTCGCCGATTTCATCCGCCTCGCCAACCACGCCCCTGCCCGGTAGGCGCCTTCAGGCATATCGCGGGCGTTCACGGGCTCTACTCGATCCATTCACGGCCAGCGCATACACTGGCGTCATGGAAGAGATCGCCGATTACAGCCTGGAAATCCAGATCGCCACGCAGTTCCTCGACGAGGAATCCGAGCCCGACGACGACCGCTACGTGTTCGCCTACACCATCCGCATCCGCAACCTCGGGCGGCTGCCGGCGCAGTTGGTGTCCCGGCACTGGATCATCACCGACGCCAACGGCCGGGTCGAGGAGGTGCACGGCGATGGCGTGGTCGGCGAACAGCCGCGGCTGGAGCCGGGCGAACAGTTCACCTACACCTCCGGCGCCACCCTGCCGACGGCGGTCGGCACGATGGAAGGCAAGTACGACATGCTCGGCGACGACGGCACCCGCTTCGACGCGCCGATCCCGCCGTTCACGCTCGCCGTGCCGCGCACGCTGCACTGAGGCCGTCGGCATGGCCGTCTGGGCGATCGGCGACCTGCAGGGCTGCTACGGCCCGACGCAGCGCCTGCTCGAGAAGATCCGGTTCGATCCCGCGCGCGACCGGCTGTGGTTCTGCGGCGACCTGGTGAACCGCGGCGGCGAATCGCTGGAGACGCTGCGGCTGGTGCATTCGCTGCGTGAGAACGCGGTCACGGTGCTCGGCAACCACGACCTGTCGCTGCTCGCCATTGCGCAGCGCAGCGAACCCGAGCAGCGCAAGGTCAACCCCGACCTGCGCGGCGTGCTGTTCGCGCCCGACCGCGACGTCCTGCTCGACTGGCTGCGCGTGCAGCCGCTGCTGCACGCCGACCGCGCGCTGGGCTGGATGATGGTGCACGCCGGGCTTGCGCCGAAGTGGACCACCGCGCTGGCCGAGCAGCACGCGCGCGAGGTCGAACGCAAGCTGCGCGGCAACGGCGCGAAGAAGCTGCTGAAGAACATGTACGGCGATCGTCCCGCCTGGTCACCGGGGCTGGCCGGCCATGACCGCGACCGCGCGATCATCAACGTATTCACGCGCATGCGCTACTGCTCGCCGCGCGGCCGCATCGCGTTCGAGGAGAAGGGCGCGCCGGGCACGCAGCAGGCCGGTCTCTATCCCTGGTACGAAGTGCCCGGCCACGCCGAGCGCGACCTGAAGATCGCCTGCGGCCACTGGTCCACGCTCGGCCTGTTCATCGGCCACGGCGTGCACGCGCTGGACACCGGCGCGGTCTGGGGCGGCAAGCTCACCGCGCTGCAGCTCGACGCCGATGAACTGCGCATCGTGCAGGTGCCGGGGCGCGACGTGCCGCCGCCGAAGGGCGAATTGCCCAAGGGTTGACCGGCGCCAGAGAAGCGCCGCAAGCC
>JAFAEU010000092.1 GCA_023423855.1 Pseudomonadota bacterium
GCCTCGCACAGCTTCAACCTGCTCGACGCGCGGCGCGCGATCAGCGTCACCGAACGCCAGCGCTACATCCTGCGCGTGCGGCGGCTGGCGCAGGCGGTGGCGCAGGCGTATTACGAGCAGCGGGAGAAGCTCGGGTTTCCGGGTTTGAAGAAGGAAGCCGCTTGACGAGATCTTCCCCCGCTTGCGGGGGGAAGTCGCCCGAAGGGCGGATGGGGGCAACCGCGAGGTCCCTGGCCCCCACCCCGGCCCTCCCCCGCAGGCGGGGGAGGGAGCAGAACGACAAGAGCCAATGGCATGAGCGAACAACTTCCGCTGCTGATCGAACTGGGCACCGAGGAACTGCCGGTCAAGGCGCTGCCCGGCCTCGCGCAGGCGTTCTTCGACGGCGTGCTCGCGGCGCTGGACAAGCGCGGCATCGCGGTGGAGCGCGGCGAGGCGAAGCCGCTGTACACCCCGCGGCGGCTGGCGGTGCTGCTGCCGGGCGTGGCGGTCGAGCAGCCGGAGCAGGCCTCGGAGGTGTTCGGCCCCTACGTCAACATCGCGCTCGACGCCGACGGCCAGCCGACCAAGGCGCTGCAGGGCTTCGCCGCGAAGGCCGGCGTCGAGTGGACGCAGCTCGAACGCGCCAGCGACGCCAAGGGCGAGCGCTTCGTGCATCGCTCGGTGACGGCCGGCGCGAAAACCGCCGCGCTGCTGCCGGAGGTCCTGCGCGAGGCCATCGCCGCCGTGCCGATCCCCAAGCCGATGCGCTGGGGCGACCACGCCTTCGCGTTCGCGCGACCGGTGCACTGGCTGGTGCTGCTGCTGGGCAAGGACGTGGTCGAGGGCGAAGTCTTCGGCGTCCGCGCCGACCGCATGAGCCGTGGCCACCGCTTCCTGCACGACAAGCAGGTCTGGATCTCCACGCCGGACGACTACGTCGACGCGCTGCGCGGCGCCAAGGTGCTGGTGGACGCGGACGAACGCCGCCGCCGCATCGTCGAGCAGGTCGAGGCCGCGGCCAAGGCCGCCGGCGGCAGCGCGCGCATCGACGCCGACAACCTCGCCCAGGTGACGTGCCTGGTCGAATGGCCGAAGGCGGTGTCGTGCACGTTCGAGGACGACTACCTCGCCGTGCCGCAGGAAGCGCTGGTGGCGACGATGGAGGCCAACCAGAAGTTCTTCCCGGTGCTCGACGACGCCGGCCGGCTCACGGCGCGCTTCATCGGCGTCGCCAACGTCGATCCGGCCGACGACTCGGAGATCCGCAAGGGCTACGAGCGCGTGATCCGCCCGCGCTTCGCCGACGCGCGGTTCTTCTTCGTCGAGGACATGAAGCAGGGCCTGGAATCGATGAACGACGGCCTGAAGACCGTCACCTATCAGGCGAAGCTGGGCACGGTCGCCGACAAGGTCGCGCGCGTGGCCGCGCTGGCCGAGGCGATCGCGCCGCAGGTGGGCGTGGACGCGGCGCTGGCGAAACGCACGGCGCTGGTGTCCAAGGCCGACCTGCAGTCGCGCCTGGTCAACGAGTTCCCGGAGCTGCAGGGCATTGCCGGCCGCCACTACGCGATGCAGGACGCCTCGCTCTCGGACCTGCCGCACGACGACCGCAGCGCGGTGGCCAACGCCATCGATGAAGCCTGGCAGCCGCGCTTCGCCGGCGACGACATCGCGCTCTCGCCGCTGGGCAAGGTGCTGGCAATCGCGGACCGGCTCGACACGCTGGCGGGCGGGTTCGCGGCGGGACTGAAGCCGACCGGGAACAAGGATCCGTTCGCGCTGCGGCGCAATGCGCTGGGATTGGCGCGTACGATCATCGAGAGCGGCTTTTCGCTCGACATCCGGAATGCCATCCAGCGGGCAATCGGGCAACTTCCGGCTGACGTCCAGCCGCATGCCGACAGAAATACGGAAACACTCGATCTCGATCTTTTCGAGTTCATTGTCGACCGCCTGCGCGGCTACTATCTCGACAAGAGCGTACCCGCGCAGCACTTCGATGCCGTGGCTACGCGGATGCGGTCGTTCGCCAACGTCTCGCTCTACGACTTCGACCGCCGCATCGATGCCATCGGCACCTTCGCCGCCCTGCCCGAGGCCGAGGCGCTGGCCGCGGCCAACAAGCGCATCCTCAACATCCTGAAGAAGTCGACCGACGAGATCCCCACGATCGAGGACCGGGACCTGCTGCGTGAGCCGGCCGAGTCCGCGCTGGCCGAGGCGGTGGAGGCGGTGTACGCCGAGACCGGGCACGCGCTCGCGCACGGCGACTACGTCGACGCGCTGGCGCACCTGGCGCGGCTGCGGCCGCAGGTCGATGCGTTCTTCGACGGGGTGATGGTCAACGTCGAGGATGCGGACCTGCGGCGCAACCGGCTTGCGTTGCTCAAGCGACTCGGGGATCGGCTTGGCAGCGTTGCCGCGATCGAGCACTTGTCGACCTGATCGGAGGACGGGGCGGCGGCGGTATTTTCCGCTGCGGATACGGCTCCCCACCCCAACCCTCCCCCGCCCCCCCGGGGGGGGGGGG
>JAFAEU010000163.1 GCA_023423855.1 Pseudomonadota bacterium
CGCAGCGAGACATCTGCTTGGCTGCGGCACGAGCAGATATCTCGCTGCGCTCTACATGACAGTGCTTGCCGGCACCCTCGGACCGGCAACCATCCCGACAACCACTCCCTCACTGCGCCGCATCCCCCGGCGGCGACGCCTGCCTGCGCGCGCGCCGCGCCTCGCGCTTGGCGCGGGCGGCGGCGTTGCGCGCCTGCTGGCGCTTGTGCGCGAGCCCGAGCGCGTCCTCCAGCCAGGCCTGCACCTGCTGCGCGCGACGGTTGCGGCAGACGCCGCCGAGGCCGTAGTAGCCGCCGCGCACGTCGACCGCCTCGACCACCTGGCGGTTGATCAGCAGGCGCATGAACTCCGTCGCCAGCCCCAGCCGGCGCACGTGGTCCTGGATGCGCAGCAGGCGCAGCGTGCCACCAGCCAGCGCGGCGACACCGAGCGTGGTGTCGGGCACGTCGGTCCCGCTGCGCGCGAGCACCGCCGACCACTTCAGGCGCAGCACGAACAGCTGCGTCGGCGCGGCGCCGCCCTTGCGCATCGGGTCCGACAGCAGGATCGAATGTTCGACGTGGTTGATCACGCCCTCGGCCATCAGCTGGTCGCAGTGCCGCGACCAGTCCATGCCGTCGGGCACCGGTCGCGACTCCACGCGCAGCGCGCGCTGCCGGTCCTCGGGGTCGTTGTCGAGCCGCGGCAGGTCCAGGCGCTGCTGGCAGAACGCGACGAAGCGCGCGCCGAAGGTCGGCGCGCCGAGGATCCACGCGATGCGGAACATCGGCGACCAGCTCCAGTGCCGGAAGGCGTTGACCCAGCCGCGGTTGTCGGGATGGTCCCAGGCGTGTTCGAGGCCGAGGTCGTGGTAGACCGCCTCCATCATCCGGATCAGCTCCTGGCAGAAGTAGAAGCAGGCGCGGAAATCCTCCGGTGGCGGCAGCCGCGTGCGCCGATCCAGCGGCGGCAGCGGCGCCTCGCCCGACGCCGCCGGCACGTCCGCGACCAGGTCGGTCCACGCCGGATAGAACTGCGCGTCGAGCACCGCCAGCGCCGGCGTGTCGCGCAGCTTGCCGAACAGCCGCGTCAGCGCCTTGCCGTGCAGCGCGAAGCGGTCGGCCACGCCCGGCAGCGGCGCGATCCAGCGCTGGCGCAGCGCGATCAGCAGCTTTTCCTTGAGCGCGGAGTCGTACAGCCCGAGCCGGTCGTGGCCCGGGGATCCCGGCGTGGCGTCGACGCGCTCGAGCGCCGGCTCCAGCGCGCGCTGGGCGATGTCCTCGCCAAGCCGGCGGTAGCTTTCGAACTGCGCCTCGTCGAAGAACTGGTCCGAGGTCGGCTCGTGCGGGAAGCAGTCGTGGCTGCGCGCGTAGTGGGCGATGTCGGCCGGCTCCTCGCCGGTCAGCGTCGGCTTGAGGTAGAGCAGCGTGCCGCTGCTGCCGTCGGCGTAGGCGATGCGGCCGATCGCGCAGCTGCGCTCGGCCAGGCCGTTGGCCTGCGGCGCCAGCGCGGCGACGTCGATGTCGATGTTGGCACCGAAGTCGACGCGGCACTTGTGCACCGCGTTGCCGAGGTCGGCGAAGGCGCGGTCGCCGTCGGCGGCCGCGTCCACGCACAGGATGAAACGGCAGCGGCGCCGCACCAGTTCGTACAGGCCGAGGTTCTCGAAGTGGCCGCCGTCGGACAGGTTCACGAACTTGCCGCCGGCGTGGGTGCGCCCCAGCATCTCGGCCAGCAGCCAGCGGCCGAAGAACGGCGAACTGTCGGCGCGCGGGCGTTCGGGATGGCTCGGGTTGGGCAGCCACCAGCCCAGGCGCGCGTCGAACAGCGTCAGCAGGAAGGTCACCGCGGGCGAGCTGTGGTAGCCCATGTTGGGATTGACCGCGGCGCCCGAGATCGAGATCGCGCTGCCGAGCGTCAGCGAACCGGCGATCGAATCGCCGTGCCGCGAACCCGCCGATGCGCAGGCGGTGCCGGCGGTGGCCGCGGCCAGGTCGCCGATCGGCGCGTCGCCGCGGCGCGACTCCGGCGGCAGGTAGCCGCACCAGCCCGGCGACAGGCAGAACGAGGCGGCCTTGCGGTCCTGCCAGTCGAGTTGCTTGGCCGCGACCAGGTTCAGCGCGGTGCCCACCAGCGGGTACAGCGGGCGCCCGCCGTCGAACCGTTCGACTTCCACCAGGTCGGCAAGCACGAGGTCGTCCTGCACGTCGAAGTTGGTGGTCGGCTCGGGGTTGCGGCGGTCGTTGCTGGCGCCGAGGTAACAGCGCACCAGCCGGTTGCGGTAGAAGGCGTTGAGGCTGAACTCGTTGACGTTCACCGCCCAGCCGAACAGCAGCCAGACCGCGAGCGCCAGCAGCGCCAGTAGCAGCGGCGCGGCCGGATAGGTGATCGCCGCGCCGTGCAGCGTCGCGAGGTATGCGCCCAGCGATTGCGCCGGGTCCAGGGCTTGGTCGCCATCGGCCGCTGCGGGTTCCGGCACCGAATCCGATGCAGGCGAGAGCCGCTTGAACTCTTCCTCGCTGCCCTGCTTCGCGAGCTCGACCAGCGTTTCGCGCGGCTGTTGCTCGACCCACGACTGCAGCGTCGCGCCCTGGGTCCTGAGCAGCGCGTGCCCGGCCAGGCTCAGCGCGACCAGCAGGCCGAGCAGGAAGATCCACGGCGCGATGCGCGCCACCAGGTCCAGCAGCCGCGACCGCTTCGACGTGCCCTTGCCGTCACGCTTGCCGTGCGCGGCCAGCAGGCCGACGCCGGTGGTCGCCAGCCAGGCCACGATGCCCGCCCAGCCGACGCCCGACAGCGCCTGCACGCCCTGCCCCGCGCCGTAGCGCATCACCCACGGGCCGTGGATCGTCAGCACCAGCGACAGCGTCAGGCCCAGCGCCACCACGCCCGCGGTCTTGCCGCCGACGCGCGCCCAGATCTCGCGCTGCAGGTCGCTCAGCGCGGGTCCGGCGAGGCCGAGGTGCGCGATCGCGGTCAGCACCAGCGCGGCCACCACCAGCGGCGGGCCGAAGGCGAGGATCTGCCACAGGCTCTGCGTCGCGCGCCAGCCCGTCAGCCAGTCGCGCAGCACCATGATCGTCAGTCCCGCGCACGCGGCCGCGCCGATCGTCGCGAGCGCGAAGCGCCACGGATGCCGCTGCAGCGCTGGCGGCGGCGCGTCGCCGGCGTCGACGAAGCGCGAATACCAGACATCGAGCGCCTGCCACGCCAGCCACACCAGCAGGTAGAGCGCGCCGGTGACGAG
>JAFAEU010000175.1 GCA_023423855.1 Pseudomonadota bacterium
GTGTTGGATGCTTGCCCCTACCCCAGCCCTCCCCCGCAAGCGGGGGAGGGGGGCTAAAAGCAGGTGCTTCCTACTCCCTCCCCCGCTTGCGGGGGAGGGTTGGGGTGGGGGCAAGCGTCAGCCCGCCGGACCTGCGCCATCCTCCGTCGCATCCCGGGACGCGGCTTCGTCCACGGGCTCCAGCCGCAGCAGTTTCCCGTCGGTGCTGTCGGTGAGCAGGTAGACCAGTCCGTCCGGCCCGACGCGCACGTCGCGGATGCGGTCGCGACCCTCCAGCAGGCGCTCCTCGTGCACGATGCGGTCGCCGTCGAGCTCCAGCCGGATCAGCGCCTGTCCCGCCAGCGCACCCACCAGCAGGTTGCCGCGCCACTGCCCGAACGCATCGCCGGCATAGAACGCCATGCCGCTGACGGCCGGCGACTTCGGCCAGTAGTGCTGAGGCTGCTCCATCCCCTCGGCCTCGGTGCCGACGGCCTCCGCGACCGGCTGTCCCGAGTAGTCCCGACCATAGGTGATCACCGGCCAGCCGTAGTTGCGCCCGGCCCGGGGCAGGTTGATCTCGTCGCCGCCCATCGGCCCGTGCTCGTGGCTCCACAGGACATGCGTCCGCGGATGCAGCGCCATGCCCTGGATGTTGCGATGGCCATAGCTCCAGATCTCGGGACGCGCGCCTTCGCGGCCGACGAAGGGATTGTCGTCGGGAACGCTGCCGTCGGCCCTGAGCCGCACCACCTTGCCCTGCAGGTGGTCGAGCAGCTGCGCCTTGCCGCTGTCGCGGTTGTCGCCGACGCCGACGAACAGGAAGCCGCGATCGTCGAACACGATCCGCGAGCCGACGTGGGTACCGTGCGACAGCTTGGGTTCCTGCCGGAAGACCACTTCGACATCCTCCAGCCCGCGCGCGCCGAGCCGGCCGCGCGCGACCGCGGCGCCGCCCTTGTTGCCGCGCCAGTTTGGTTCTCCGTAGGACAGGTAGACGAGGCGGTCGTCCGCGAACGTCGGCGACGGCACCACGTCGAGCAGTCCGCTCTGGCCCTGCACGAAGACATCGGGCACGCCCGCCAGCGGCCCGGAGATCGCGCCGTCCGCAGCGATGCGGCGCAGGCGTCCGGGGCGCTCGGTGACCAGCATCGATCCGTCGGGCAGGAACGCGAGCGACCACGGATGGACGAAGCCGTCGGCCAGCACGCGCACCGCGAAGGCGCCGCGTTCGCCCTGCAGGACTTCGCCCGCGGCGCCGGCATGGTGGCGCGGATTCGAGACGATGTCCGCACCGCTGTCCGGATCACGTTCGATTCCACAGGCGGACAGGCCGAGGATGGCGCACAGCCACCCCGCGGCCAGTCCACTGCGCAGGATGGAGGTGCGAAGGTCCTGATGCATAATCGTTCACTTGGATCGGGGGAATCGGATCGACATGGGCCGGCGGCAGCAGATCAAGCAGTTCATCCTCGGCAACTTCCTGTTCACCGACGACGATTCGGCCTTCGCTGATGATACTTCCCTGATCCAGCAGGGTATCGTCGATTCCACCGGCATCCTCGAACTGATCGGTTTCATCGAGGAAACCTGGCCCGTCAGCGTGCCGCCGGAGGACATGACCCCGGCGCACTTCGACAGCCTCGACGCGATCGACCGCTATCTCGACGGCCGGCTGGCGGCCTGAGGCGGGCTGCACGATGCGGACGCTGGCCGCGCGTCTGGAGGACACCGCGGCGGCGATGCCGGAACGCACGGCGATCCAGCAGCGCGATCGTCGCCTGGACTACCGCGGATTGCGCGACGCCGCGTTCCGGTTCGCGCAGGCCCTGCGTGCGAATGGCGTTGCGCCGGGCGACCGCGTCGCCCTGGTCCTGCCCAATGGCATCGGCGCCGCCGTGGCCTGGTACGGCATCTGGCGCGCCGGCGCGGTGGTGGTGCCGCTGAACGCGCAGGCGCGCGAACGCGACTACACCCCGTGGCTGCGGCACAGCGGTGCGCGCATGGTCATCCATGTGCCGGGGCACGAGGACGCGACCGCAGCCGCGGCTGCCGCGGCCGTGCCCGCCGTGCCGATGGCGGGCGATGTCGAACCGTTCGCGGCGTTCGCGGAACAGCGCGACGGCGCGCCGCGGGAAGAAGACCCGCAATTGCCGGAGCCGGACGCGCTCGCGGCGATCCTCTACACATCCGGCACCACCGGCGCGCCCAAGGGCGTGGCCCTGAGCCATCGCAACCTGGCCGCGAACACGGCCTCGATCCTCGACTACCTGCGGCTCGGCGCGGACGACAGCACGGTGAGCGCGCTGCCGTTCTACTACGCCTATGGCGCGTCGGTGCTGCATACGCATCTCGCGGTCGGCGCACGCGTGGTGCTGGAGGACAACGTGGTGTTCCCGCACCTGCTCACCGAGGCGCTCGCGCGCGAGCGCGCGACGGGCTTCTCCGGCGTGCCGTCGACGTTCGCGCTGCTGCTCGATCGCGGCCAGCTCGACAGGCACGACCTGTCCTCGCTGCGCTACCTGACCCAGGCCGGCGGCGCGATGGCGCCGGCGCTCACCAGGCGCGTGCGCGCGGCCTTCCCGCAGGCACGGCTGTTCGTGATGTACGGCCAGACCGAGGCCAGCGCGCGGCTGACCTGCCTCGCGCCGGAGCGGCTGGACGACAAGACCGGCTCCGTCGGCACGCCGATCGCCGGCGTCGCGATCCAGGTCCGTCGCGACGACGGCAGCGAGGCCGCGGTCGGGGAACCGGGCGAAGTCTGGGCCCGCGGCGACAACGTCATGACCGGCTACTGGAACGCGCCCGATGCCACGGCCGCCGCCCTGGTCGACGGCTGGCTGCGGACCGGCGATCTCGGCCATCGCGATGCCGAGGGCTTCCTGTGGCTGTCCGGACGCCGCAGCGACATGATCAAGACCGGCGCCCACCGCGTGCATCCGCAGGACGTGGAGGAGGTGATCGCGGAACTGCCCGGCGTGCGCGAGGTCGCGGTCACGGGCGTCGACGACGGCCTGCTTGGCCAGGTCGTGGCCGCTTTTCTCGTCAGGGAAGGGGATGCGCCGACCGAAATGGCGGTCAAGGCGCATTGCCGGCAGCGATTGGCCGGCTACAAGATTCCGAAGCAGGTCGCCTTCGTGGCGGAACTGCCGAAAACCGCGTCCGGCAAGATCCGGCGCGCCGCCTTGAACAGGGGAACCGATGACCACGCTTGATCCGTCCGTGCTGGACCTCGACTACGCGGCCGAGGCCGACCGCATCGCCAAACGCCTGCGCGAGATCGTCGCGCGCGACCTGCACCGGCGCGGGCTGGTGGTCGCGATCTCCGGCGGCATCGACAGCACCACCTGCGCCGCGCTCGCCGTACGCGCGCTGGGGCCCGAGCGCGTGTTCTGCCTGATCCTGCCCGAGCGCGACTCCAGCGACGACAGCGCCGTGCGCGCCGGCATCCTGGCCGAGCACCTGGGCGTGCGCGTGCAGGTCCACGACATCGCGCCGGCGCTGGCGGCGATCGGCTGCTACGAGGCGCGCGACGACGCGGTGCGCGCGGTGCTGCCCGGCTACGGTGACGGCTGGAAGTTCAAGATCGTCATCGCC
>JAFAEU010000176.1 GCA_023423855.1 Pseudomonadota bacterium
TAGCCCTGGAACACCTTGCTCACCGGCACGGCGAGCAGCTTCTCGTCGCTGCCGGCCTCGTCGGTCATCTTCAGCACGCCCACCGGGCGGCAGCGGATCACCGAGCCGGGCACCAGCGGCAGCGGCAGCACCACCAGCACGTCGGCCGGGTCGCCGTCGCCGCACAGGGTGTTGGGCACGTAGCCGTAGTTGCAGGGGTAGCGCATCGGCGTGGACAGCACGCGATCGACGAAGATCGCGCCGCTCTCCTTGTCGACCTCGTACTTGACCGGCTCGGCGTCCTTCGGGATCTCGATGATGACGTTGATTTCGTCGGGGGGATTCTTCCCGGTCGGGACGTGGTCGAGACCCATGTGGCGGCTGCTCCGTTGGCGCGGGTGCGGGCCCGCTCGTTGTCGAATGGGCCGCATTTTACGCGACCGCTTGCTGCAGTGCGGAAATTTCCCCCGATTGATCCGGCCCGCAATAGAACGGGGTAGGTCGGGGCTACGGCCCCGACGCCGTCGACACCCCGCGTCGGCTGCGTCGGCCACGCAGGGCCGACCTACGGATATCCGGGCGTCTGCTCCTGGACGGAAATCCGGGACGCGACGGCCCCGGCAACCGACCGGAATGCCACCCCTGGGGTTTTCCCGAGGCAGGGTACGCCCCAGCTGGGCGGGTATCCATACGCAGGCGTATACAGGTTCCCGTCATCCTTTCCACCGAGACGCCCACGATGTCGATCCAGACCGATACCAGCTCGATTGCCGATGCCACGCTGCCGCGGACCGACGGCTACTGGGAAGATCCCGCCGTCGACGCCAACCGCCTGTCCTCGTCCTCCGACCTGGACCGCAACCCGGTCGACCCGGCCTCGGTCGAGGAGTCGCCGCTGCTCTCGTTCCTGCCCCGGCTGGGCGCGACCGAGATCGACGGCAACCAGAGCAACCCTGCCGGCCGCACCACGGGGCAGACCCCGGACGGCAAGGACATCCAGGTCGACCCGCTGCACAGCGACGGCACGGTCACGATCGCCCGCGAACGCACGATCGCCGAAGCCGGCTTCGGCCAGACCTACGTCAGCTCCGACCAGCTCGTGCTCACCACGGGCGGGGACAACGATCGGGTCGGCGTCAGCCAGCGCGACGACGGCACCCTCGACGTCACCGTCAACGGCCAGTCCTACGCCGTGCGCGTGGCCGACGGCCAGGAACTCACCATCCGCACCGGCGCCGGCGACGACGTGATCGAAGTCGCGTCCAACGTCACCGTCAACATCGTCGCCGACACCGGCGAGGGCGACGACAAGCTCGACATCGCCGGCAGTGGCGACAACCGCATCGACGCCGGCGACGGCAACGACAGCGTCGACCTGTCCGCCGCCACCGGCCGCAACGACGTCTTCGGCGGCAGCGGCGACGACGTCATCCAGGGCGGCAGCGGCGTCGACGTGATCTACGGCGGCGACGGCAACGACAGCATCGACGGCGGCGCCGGCCGCAACTACCTCGAGGGCGGCGCCGGCAGCGACACGATCCGCAGCCGCGGCACCGGCGACATGGTCTCCGGCGGCCTCGGCGACGACATCCTCCACGCCGCCAGCGGCGCCAGCAGCATCTACGCCGGCGCCGGCCGCGACACCATCGAGGGCGCCGGCGACCAGACCACGGTCTACGCCGAGGCGACCGACCTGATCAACGCCGCCACCGGCGCGCGCCCGACCGTGGTCAACGTCGAGATCGACAGCACCGTGGGCAGCACGGTGACCGTGGAGGGCTCGGACGCCTTCGTGCAGCGCGTGCAGGCCGACATCGAGTTCCTGCGCAGCTCGCCGAACGGGCAGCAGATGCTGGCCGAGTTCGACAACACCGCCGCGACCAAGGGCAATCGCGTGACGATCAAGGAACTGTCGAACGAGCAGAACGGCTTCGCCATGCCGGCCGAGGACGGCGCCACCTGGGCCGACGTGCAGATCACCAACGGCGTCGCCGGCCGCGGCGTGGAGACCGACATCCGCTACAACCCGTCGTTCCACATGGACGCCTTCCCGGCGCCGGTCGTGGTGCTGTACCACGAGATGTCGCACGCCTACAACTTCAGCAACGGCACGCTGCAGCCGGGCAACTACAGCGGTCCGGACGTGGCCGACCGCGGCATCTCCAACTCCGAGCGCCAGGCGGTGGGGCTGGAGACCACGGCGCCCGCCTACGATTTCGACGGCGATCCCTCCACGCCGCCCACCACGGCCAATCCCGACCACCTGACCGAGAACGGCCTGCGCGGCGAACTGGGCCTGCCGGATCGTCCCAGCTACAGGTTGTGATCGCGGCAGGGAGCCGCGATCACGTCCTCCACGGAAGGAGGGGCGGGCAGTCCGCGCGTGGCGCGGGCTGCCCGTCTTTTTTCCATCCGGCGAACGCGCGATGAGGCGACGATGACGATGATTCCGGTTTGCCGCTACGGTGTCCTGTTGCTTGCGCTGGCAGCCGTGCAGGCCGGCGCCCACGATGGAATGCCGGACGATCAATCCGCAGCACAGGTCGAATCCATGAGCGAATCCATCCCCGCGTCCACGCATGTCGAGGGCGAAGGCCTGCACCTCGATGTCGACTTCTCGGCGCCGTCGGGCGACACCGTGCAGGTGCGCTACCGGCTGCGCAACGACGGTGCCGCGCCGCTGGCGGTATTCGACCGCGGCAACCGCCAGGCGGTGCTGGCGAAACGGCAGGCATCCGGCGCGATCGGCGTGCCGACGTTCGAGGAAACCGGCGGCGGCGACGTGGTGCTGCGTCATGTCGCGTTGCCGCGGGTGGGCGGCCCGACCGGGCCCACGCTGCCACCGACGCCGCTGGCGCTGAAGCTGGAGGCGGGTGCGTCGATCGAGGGCGGGTTCGCGTTCTCGATCCCGGCCTCGGCGCCGCCGAAGCGCGTGCGCTGGTGCGTGGGCGTGGCAGCGTTCGACGACGCGGACTTCTTCTCACCGGAGGCGACGGACGCGGGCGAAGTCTGGCAGGCGGGCGATGGCGCGATCGCGCGCCAGCGGATGCTGTGCACGCCGTGGTTCGGGATGGCGGCGGGGCGGTTCGAGGAGGGCTGACGGGACGTCGGCCACGGATAGGCCCCCCACCCCAGCCCTCCCCCGCCGGCGGGGGGGGGGGCCCAAAGCCCCAGCGGCCGGCACCCACCCCCCCCAGCG
>JAFAEU010000188.1 GCA_023423855.1 Pseudomonadota bacterium
CGACACCGGCAGCTTCGGCCCGAGGGTCGGCAACCTGCGGCTGGACTACGCGCTGCCGTCGACCGGCTTCAGCCTGCGCGGTTCCGGCGTGTTCTGGCCAAAGCCGGGCGACCCCGACGCCGAGCTCACGGCGGCGAGCGATCATCACCTGGTCTGGGTCGACCTGGCGCCGTAGGGCACGGACCCGAGCGGCCACGCGCAGTTGCCTGGCCGGCTGTTGCGCGACTCACTCACTCCCCTCCGTCGGCCACCGGCGCCTCCGAGGCCCGGCTGCGCACCCGACGCGGCTCAGGATCCACCCTGCGCGTCCGTCGCGGGCGGCTGTGCCGCTCCCCCTGGCGCTTCCGGCAGGTGCGGCCGGAAGCCGAAGCTGCCGGCCTGCTGGCTCGACACGATCATCAGCACCATGCTCGACGGGACCATCAGCTCCAGAGTGACGTCCTGTCCCTCTGCGGTCCTGCCGAACAGGGTCAGTTCGACGAAGCCGCCAGCCGTGTCGACCTCGTTGCAGGCGACGTGCGGCCCGGCCGGCCCCTCCTGCAGGTAGGGCTTGATCGCCTCGCCCAGCACTTCGAGCGCCTGCGGGTAGAAGAACACGGCGTAGCCGCTGGTTCCGTTCATGCCTTGCTCCGGTGGTTCGGTGTCGTGCGACATCGTGCCGCGCAAACGCCCGCGCGTCATTCCGGCGAGGGGCATTGCCGGCCGGAACAGCAATGCCGCCAACTGCCCCCCGCCTGTCTCCGCCGACGAACGGCCTTGCAATCTGATATCAAATTGATATCTTTCCCTTGTCCAATGGGGGACGAGGAGACAGGCCATGAAAGAAAACCCGATCCGCTCGCTGCCGGGCATCCCGGTCCTGCTGGGCCTGCTGGCCATCATCGCCGTGGCCGCGTGGCTGGTCGTCGGCGGCGCGCCGGCGAGGATCCCGGGCATTCTGCTGGCCCTCGTCTCCGCCTTCCTGATGCTCGGCGTGTACATGGTCGAACCCAACCAGGCCGCAGTCATCAGCCTGTTCGGCAAGTACGTCGGCACGGTGAAGGAGAGCGGCCTGCGCTGGAACAGCCCCTTCTACGCCAAGAAGAAGGTCTCCCTGCGCGTGCGCAACTTCGAGAGCGGCAAGCTCAAGGTCAACGAACTCGACGGTTCGCCGATCGAGATCGCCGCGGTGATCGTCTGGCGGGTGGTCGATTCGGCCGAGGCGGTGTTCAACGTCGACGACTACGAGAGCTTCGTGCACATCCAGTCCGAGGCGGCGCTGCGCGCGATGGCGACCAGCTACCCCTACGACCAGCACGAGGACGGCCAGATCTCGCTGCGCAGCCATCCGGTGGAAATCTCCGACCGGCTGAAGGAACAACTCGACGAGCGCCTGACCGCCGCCGGCGTGGACGTCGTCGACGCCCGCATCAGCCACCTTGCCTACGCACCCGAGATCGCGCACGCGATGCTGCAGCGGCAGCAGGCCAACGCGATCATCGCCGCGCGCACGCGGATCGTCGCCGGCGCGGTGGGCATGGTCGAGATGGCGCTGGCCGAACTGGAAAAGAGCGGCACGCTGAAGCTCGACGAGGAGCGCCGCGCGGCGATGGTCAGCAACCTGCTGGTGGTGCTGTGCGGCGACCGCAGCACGCAGCCGATCGTCAACGCCGGCACGCTGTACTGAGCCGACGATGCAGGCCTTCGCGCCCTTGCTGATCGCCATGGGCGGCGTACCCGCGCTGCTCGCCGCGGTGCGCTACGCGTACGCCGCCGCCGGCGCGCAGGCGCGCGGCCTCGCGCTGCGCTGGGCCTGGATCGCGCTGGCCATGTTCCTCGGCGCGGCCGGACTGCACTGGGCCGGTGGCGACGAGGGACGCACGATCGCGGTCGCCGTGGCCATGGTCGTCGCGGTCAACGCGCTGCTGGCCTCGGTGGTCCTGCACCTGCGCCGCGGCCGCCGGGAGCGCTGACGCCATGGCCGGGAAGAAGGGCTATCCGCTGCGCATCAACGCCGACGTGCTGGCGGCGGCGCAGAAATGGGCCGACGACGAGCTGCGCAGCCTCAACGCCCAGATCGAATACGTCCTGCGTGACGCACTGCGCAAGGCCGGGCGACTGCCGAAGGACGAGCCGCCCGCGGCGGACGAGGGAGACGCGAGATGAGCCTTCCCCGGATCGGCGCGCAACAGGCGCTCGCCGCAGCAGACACGAAACCACGAGAGGGGGAATACCGATGAGCACACGCTGGACCTACCTGGTCGTCGAAGTGAAGACCGGCCTGATGGGCGGATTCAAGCTGGACGCCCTCAAGGATGAACTCGACAAGCACGGCAAGCAGGGTTGGGAACTTGTCAACATCGTGCATGCCACCCCGACGGTCTCGTCGCCGACCCTGGTCTTCAAGAAGGCGCACTGACATGCGAGCCGCCCACCGCGCCGTCCAGGCGCCCTGTCCCGGCAGGCTCGCGGGACTCCGCTTCCGCTGCATGGCGCCGACCGGGGCGACGCCGTGAACGCCGGCACGCGTGCGTTCGCGCTGGTGCCGCTACCGCGGCAGGCGTGGCTGTTCCTGGCGGCGATCGCGGCGATGGCGCTGGTCGGCGGCCTGCTGCTGCCACGCAGCGAGCCGCTGCCGGCGCCGGCGTGGCTGCTTGCACCGTTCTTCGTCGCCCTGCTGCTGGTGGCGCCGCTGCTGGCGCTGCGCCGACGGCGCATCGCCGTCGAAGGCGAGGAACTCGTGGTCGCGGCGTCGTTCTACACCCGCCGCGTGCGCGCCGACGCGCTCGACCTCGACCACGCGCGCATCGTCGACCTCGGCGAACACACCGGCTTCAGGCCGATGCTGGGCCTCAACCGCTTCGGCGTGCCCGGTTTCCGGGCCGGCCACTACCTGCTGCGCAACCGCCAGCGCGCGTTCTGCCTGCTGACCGCCAGCGACCGCGTGCTGGTGCTGCCTCAGCGCGACGGCAAGGTCCTGCTGCTCAGTCCGGAGAAGCCGCGCGACCTGCTCGGGCACCTGCGCGAACTGGCGGCGCCGCAAACCCGCCGATAAGCTGCGCGGATGCCTCCCCGCCCGCGCACCCTGCTCAACACGCCCGACATCGAACTGTGGCCTGCCTGGCTGCTGCGCGCGCGCGGCAACGGCGACGCGCGCATCCTCGCGCGCGCCGAACGCGTGCTGCGGCGCAAGCGCGACGGACGCTACCTCGCCGCGGCGCTGCGCGAGGGCCTGATGCCGCTGGTGCCGCGGTTCCCGCGCGAGTCGGGCGTGGACGACGCGCTCGACCTGCTTGATGCCGATGCGCAAAACGCCTGCGCGACCGACGCCACGACGCTGCCGTTGCACCGGCTGGAAGAACGGCTGGACGCGCTCGGCATCGAGGCCGAGGCCTACGCCGCGCGCACCGGGCTGGAGGTCGTCGCCGAACCCGCCGCGCTGGCGCTTGCCGGCTTCGACCGCTACCGCCGCCCGCTGTGGCTGCTGGCCTGGGCCGCGCGCGCCTGGCAGCGCATGCGCGAGGCCGCGGCGCGCGATGGCCTCGTGCTCGAGGCGATCTCCGGCTACCGCAGCCACGACTATCAGTTGGGCATCTTCGAACGGAAGATCGCGCGCGGGCTGCAAGTAGACGAGATCCTCGCCGTCAACGCCGCGCCCGGCTTCAGCGAACACCATTCGGGATGCGCGCTGGACATCGGCGCGCCGGGCGAGCCGCCGGCGGAGGAATCGTTCGAAAGTACCAACGCATTCGCATGGCTCAGGGAACACGCGGGCGAACACGGCTTCGCGATGAGCTACCCGCGCGACAACCCGCACGGCATCGTGTACGAGCCCTGGCATTGGCGATACGCGGGCGGCTCGGCGGGCTGAAGGTCCGTCGGGGCAGCCAGCGAACGGGCCTTGTTGCCTGGAATGTGGCCGGAACGCCGCGCGCCCCGCTCAATCCTTCAGCATGGACACCGCGCAGAGCAGCCAGCCCAGGATCAGCACGCTGCCGCCGAACGGCGCGGTGGCGGACGGGCCGTCGAACAGGTATTTAGACACCAGCGCGCCCGAGAAC
>JAFAEU010000104.1 GCA_023423855.1 Pseudomonadota bacterium
GCTCCGGCGTGGCATAGGCCGGGTCCCAGCTGTTGTGGTTGGCGTCCGGGAACTCGGTGTAGCGCGCGTCGCGCGCGCCGGCGGCCTTGAACGCGGCCTCCAGCTGTCGCGAGTACTCCGGCGGCACCAGGTCGTCCTTCGCGCCATGGAAGATCCACACCGGAATGCCGCGCAGCCGCTGTGCGGCGGCGGCATACGGATCGGCCTCGCCGTCGAGACCGGTGACCGCCATCGACGGCCGCCGCGGATGCACGAGCCCGCCGCATACCGGCACCAGCGCGGCGAAGCGGTAGGACTGGCGCAGTGCGTAGTCCCAGACGCCGTAGCCGCCCATCGACAGGCCGGTGAGGTAGGTGCGGCCGGGATCGCCGCCGAACTCGCGCGTGGCCGCGTCGAGCTGGGCGAAGGCCACGTCCGCGACCTGGTTCCATTCGCTGTCCGCCGGCG
Organism: Pseudomonadota bacterium; assembly: GCA_023423855.1. GTDB lineage: Bacteria > Pseudomonadota > Gammaproteobacteria > Xanthomonadales > Xanthomonadaceae > Luteimonas. Next base: position 448 of record JAFAEU010000104.1, read on the forward strand.
CCTGCGGGAACACGACGATCGCGGGAAAGTCGCCGGCATGCGCCCGCACGTGCGGACCGAGGCCGACCGCGACCTGCCGCTGGTTGTCGTCGCCGCGCTCGCCGGACCCGTGCAGGAACAGGATCACCGGCGCCTTGCCCTGCACGGCCGTGCGCGCCGGGACGAACACCTGGTAGTGATGGCTGCGGCCTTCGACCGTGACCTCGCGCGCGACGAATCCGCCGCGTTCGGGGCGTTGCGGCGTGGAAGTGCAGGCGGCGAGCAGGGTGGTCATCAACAGCAGCAGGGGGAGTGGGCGCAGGTGCATTGTCGTCCTTCCGTAGTCATGGCGTTGGCAGGCAGCTGCGCCTCCGGTTCTTCGTCATCGCCGCCTTCGCGGGAATGACGGAAATACAAGCTTCCGTCGCGAACAGGCCCTAATGCAGCAGGATCACCGTCGCCAGCCCGAGGAAGCTGAAGAAGCCCATCACGTCGGTGACCGCGGTGACCACCACGGTGCCGGCGACCGCCGGATCGACGCGCATGCGCTTGAGCAGCAGCGGCAGCAGCACGCCCGCGAGCGCGGCCGAGCAGAAGTTGATCACCAGCGCCGCGGCGATCACCAGCGACAGCGGCCAGGAATGGAACCACGCCAGCGCCACCAAGCCGACCAGTCCGCCGATCAGCAGGCCGTTGATCAGCGCCACGCGCAACTCCTTCCACAGCAGGATGCCGGCGTTGCTGGCGCCGACCTGGCCCAGCGCGATGCCGCGCACCATCAGCGTCAGCACCTGCACGGCCGCATTGCCACCAATCCCGGCGACGATCGGCATCAGCACCGCGAGCGCGACGACCTTCTCGATGGTGGCGTCGAACTGCCCGATCACGCCGGCCGCGAGGAAGGCGGTGAGCAGGTTGATGCCCAGCCACACCACGCGGCCGCGCACCGCGCGCTTGATCGGCGAGAACAGGTCCTCGTCCTCGTCGAGGCCGGCGGCGCCCAGCGCCTGGTGCTCGGCCTGCTCGCGGATGATGTCGACCACGTCGTCGACGGTGATGCGGCCAAGCAGCACGTTGCCGTCGTCGACCACGGGCGAGGACACCCAGTCGTTGTCGGAGAACTGGCGCGCGACCTGTTCGGCGGTGGCGTCGACGTGCAGCGACTCGAGTTCGTCGTCGATCAGCTGGTTGATCGGCGTGCCCGGGTCGCGGGTGACCAGGTCCTGCAGCGCGACCCAGCCGATCAGCTGGTGGCGGCGGTTGACCACGTACAGGTGGTCGGTGTGCTCGGGCAGCTCGCCGCGCAGGCGCAGGAAGCGCAGCACCACGTCGACCGTGGTGTCGGCGCGCACCGTCACCACGTCCGGGTTCATCAGGCGGCCGGCGGTGTCCTCGGGGTAGGACAGCACCTGCTCCAGGCGCTCGCGGTTCTCGCGGTCCATCGAGCGCAGCAGTTCGTCGATCACCGCGTCGGGCAGGTCCTCGACGAGGTCGGCGAGGTCGTCGATGTCGAGGTCCTCGACCGCCGCGACCAGCTCGTCCTGGTCCATGTCCGCGATCAGGCTCTCGCGCACCTCGTCGCCGACGTGGACCAGCACCTCGCCGTCGTCCTCGGGATCGACCAGGCCCCACACGACCATGCGCTTGTCGGGCGGCAGCGATTCGAGCAGGTTGCCGATCTCGGCCGGCGCCAGGGTGTTGACCATGCGCCGCACCGGCCCGAGGCGACCGCTGTCGAGCGCGTCCGAGAGCAGACGCAGCTGGCGCGCGGTCTTGTCGTGGCGGACGGCTTCGGCCATGCGCGGCTCCGGTGGACGGTGGAGGCGCGGGCCGCGGTGCTGCGGGCGCGCCGGATCAAGCGTTCATGTGCGCATTATCGCCCGTGGGGCGCGGGCTGCACACCCCGGCAGGATCGCGTGCGGATGTTGCGGGAGATGCGTGGGGTCGCCCGCCGCATGGTCACGGCCCGGCCACCGCGATGCCTGTCATCCACCGCAATGCCTGTCATCTCGAGCGCAGCGAGAGATCTGCTTGTCGGCACCGAAGGGCAGATCTCTCGCTGCGCTCGAGATGACAGGCATCTCGCGGGACGCGGCCGTAGCCTAGTCCGCCGTCACCTTCCCCAGCCAGCGCTCGATCGCGTCGCGGTCGCGGCAGCGCAGCAGCGACGGGGCCGCGGCGCGCAGCGCGTCCAGCCGCTGCGCGCGGATCGCGCGCCGCACTTCCAGCAGCGTGGCCGGGTGCAGGCTGAATTCCTCCAGCCCCAGTGCCAGCAGCAGCGGCGCCAGCGTCGCGTCGCCGGCCATCTCGCCGCACACCGCCACCGGCTTGCCGCGCGCCTTCGCGGTGCGGATGATCTGGTGCAGCAGCTTGAGCACGGCCGGGTGCAGCGGCGAGTAGAGATCGCCGAGGGCGTCGTTGCCGCGGTCGGCGGCGAGCAGGTACTGGGTCAGGTCGTTGGTGCCGATCGAGACGAAATCGACCACGCCGATGAAGCCGGGCAGCGCGATCGCCGCCGCCGGCACCTCGATCATCGCGCCCAGCGGCACCTGGTCGGCGATCTCGTGGCCCTCGCTGCGCAGGTCGCGGGCGATGCGCTTGACCAGCCTGGCCACCGCGACGATCTCCTCGCGCGCGCTGATCATCGGCACCAGCACGCGCAGCGGGCCGTAGCCGGAGGCGCGCAGGATCGCGCGCAGCTGGGTCTCGAACACGTCCGCGCGCGCCAGCGACAGGCGCACGCCGCGCAGGCCGAGCGCGGGGTTGGGTTCGTCGGTCAGCGCCAGCCCGGTGCGGTCGGCCTTGTCGGCGCCGATGTCCATGGTGCGGATGGTCACCGCGCGGCCGGTCATGCCCAGCACCACGTCGCGGTAGGCGCGGAACTGCTCGTCCTCGTCGGGCAGCTCGCTGCGCTGCAGGAACAGGAACTCGGTGCGGTACAGGCCGACGCCGGCGGCACCGAGCGCGTGCGCCTCGGCCACGTCCTCGCGCGACTCGGCGTTGGCGAACAGCTTGACGTCGACGCCGTCGAGC
>JAFAEU010000213.1 GCA_023423855.1 Pseudomonadota bacterium
CGCTGGGCGGCTGCACGGCGAGCTTCGTGTCGCCGCAGGGCCTGGTGGTGACCAACCACCACTGCGCCTACGGCGCCATCCAGCTCAACTCCACGCCCGAGAACAACCTGATGCGCGACGGCTTCAACGCCGCCACGCCGGCCGACGAGATCACCGCCGGCCCGAACGCGCGCATCTATGCGCTGGACGCAATCACCGACGTCACCGAGCGCGTGCGCGCCGCCATCGACGCCGCTGCCGATCCACTGGCGCGCACGCTGGCGCTGGATGCGGTCGAGAAGCAGCTCGTCGCCGAATGCGAGGCCGAGCCCGGCTATCGCTGCCGGCTGTACAGCTTCCTCGGCGGCAACAGCTACCGCCTGTTCCGCAACCTCGAGATCAGGGACGTGCGCCTGGCCTATGCGCCGCCGGGCAGCGTCGGCAACTACGGCGGCGAGATCGACAACTGGATGTGGCCACGCCACACCGGCGACTTCGCCTTCTACCGCGCCTACGTCGGCCGCGACGGCAAGCCGGCGGCGTTCTCGGCCGACAACGTGCCGTTCCAGCCGAAGCACTGGCTGAAGATCGCCGACCGGCCGCTGCAGCCGGGCGATTTCGTGATGGTCGCGGGCTACCCGGGCCGCACCAGCCGCTACGCGCTGGCCGGCGAGTTCGACGAGACCGAGCAGTGGACGTATCCGACCACCGTGCGCCACTACAAGGCGCTCACCGCCCTGGTCGATGCGCGCGGCAAGGCCGATCCCGACATCGAGGTGAAGTACGCCAGCACCGTGCGCGGCTGGGAGAACGTGACCAAGAACTACGACGGCCAGCTCACCGGCTTCGCGCGCACGAAGGCCTCGGAAAGCAAGCGCACCGAAGAGGCGGCGGTGCTGGACTGGCTGCGCGGCAAGGGCGACGACGGCGCGGCGGCGATCGCGGCGCACGAACGACTGGTGGCGCTGAACGACGCCGAGCGCGCGACGCGCGAGCGCGACCTGGTCGTACGCATGTTCAACGGCACCGGCGCGATTTCGGCGGCGACCACGCTCTACCGCCTCGCGATCGAGCGCGGCAAGCCCGACGCCGAGCGCGAGCAGGGCTACCAGGAGCGCGACCTGCCGACCATCGAGGGCGGTTTGCGGCAGATGGAGCGCCGCTACGTGCCGGCGATGGACCGCGAACTGCAGCGCTACTGGCTCGGCGAATACGTGAAGCTGCCGCAGGCGCAGCGCCTGCCCGCGATCGACAAGTGGCTCGGCGGCGACGATGCCGCCGCGATCGACCGCGCCCTGGACAAGCTGGGCAAGACCACGATCGGCGAAACCGAGCCGCGCATGGCCTGGCTCGGCGCCGACCGCAAGGCCTTCGAGTCGAGCAAGGACCCGGTCATCCGCTACGCGGTCGCGATCATGCCGACCCTTCTGCAGCTGGAGCAGGAAGGCAAGACCCGCGCCGGCGAGCGGCTGGCGGCGCGCGCGACCTACCTGCAGGCGGTCGCGGACTACCGCAGGGACCAGGGCGGCTTCGTCTATCCCGATGCGAACTCGTCGCTGCGCATCACCTTCGGCAACGTCAAGCCCTACACCAAGCTCGACGGCAGCGCGCAGCAGCCGTTCACGAGGCTCGAGGAAGTGGCGGCGAAGGCCACTGGCGAAGCGCCGTTCGACGCGCCGCAGGCCTTGCTCGACGCGGTGGCCGCGAAGCGTTACGGCGGCCTCGCCGACCGCAAGCTCAGGACCGTGCCGGTGAACTTCCTGTCCGACCTCGACGTGACCGGCGGCAACTCCGGCTCGCCGGTGCTCGATGCGAACGGGCGGCTGGTGGGCCTGCTGTTCGACATGAACTGGGAAGCGGTGGTGTCGAACTGGGTGTTCGACGCGGACATGACCCGCACGATTTCCGTGGACCAGCGCTACATGCGCTGGATCATGCAGGAGGTCTACCCGGCGCCGCAGCTGCTGCAGGAACTCAGCGTCGCGCCGAAGCACTGATCCGGCGCCGGCCATCATTCGCTAGACTAGGCGGCGCGCCCGGGGAATCGGGGCGCTTCCCCCAACCGGAACCTGCCGCCGCATGAGAATCCTGCTTGCCCGCCACGGCGAGACGCCGTGGAATGCCGAAGGCCGCTACCAGGGACAGGAAGACATCCCGCTCTCGCCCGTCGGCGAGAAGCAGGCGCGCCTGCTCGGCGACCGCCTGCGCGACGTGCGCATCGACAAGGCGGTCAGCTCGCCGCTCACGCGCGCCTACCACACCGCGCAGTTCGCCCTGGGCGAGATGCGCGCGCCGATGCTGACCACCGAGATGGGCTTCATGGAGATCGCCCACGGCACCTGGGAAGGGCTGCTGGCCAGCGAGATCGGCGAGCGGGAGCCCGACCGCCTGCGCGCCTGGCGCGAAGCGCCCGACACCGTGCAGATGCCCGGCGGCGAGTCGCTCAAGCAGGTGTTCCGGCGCTCGTGGGAGGCGCTGGAGTGGTCGGTCGAGGGCCTGGGCGGCAACGACACGCTGCTGCTGGTCGCGCACGACGCGGTCAATCGCGTGCTGCTGTGCCACGTGCTCGGCATCCCGCTGTCGCGGCTGTGGAGTTTCCGCCAGGCGCCGACGACGCTGAACCTGCTGGAGGGCGACGACCTGAAGAGCCTCGAGGTGGTGCGGCTCAACGACTGCTCGCACCACACGGCGTTCTTCGGCGAGGCGGTGCATCGGGCGCTGTAGGTCCCGTTGACCGATGCTGCATTGGTTTTGTGCGGGGCCGTGCACGCCGTCCCGGTCGCTTGTTGTCGTCTTGGCCCTGGCTGTCGCCTCGACCCCCGTTGTCATCTCGAGCGTAGCGAGAGATCTTTCCCGATACGCGCGACGCGACTGACAGAAGATCCCTCACTGCGTTCGGGATGACAGATCCCGTTTTCCCCATGCCCAAGACGCTCCCGGACTGGCTCGCCTACATCGAGCAGCAGCACCCCAAGTCCATCGAGATGGGGCTCGGGCGCATGCGCGAGGTCGCCGCGCGCATGGGGTTGGGCAGGCCCGCGGAACGGGTCGTCACCGTCGCCGGGACCAACGGCAAGGGCTCGACGGTCGCGTTCATCGAGGCGATCGCGCGCGAGGCCGGACTGCGGGTCGGGGCCTACACCTCGCCGCACCTGTTGGCCTACAACGAACGCGTGCGCATCGACGGGAGTGACGCGGACGATGCGGCGCTGGCCGGGGCCTTCGCGGCGGTGGACGAGGCGCGGGGCGGGATTCCGCTGACCTACTTCGAATTCGGCACGCTCGCCGCGCTGCGGCTGTTCGAGCATGCCGATCTGGACCTGGCGATCCTGGAGGTCGGACTGGGCGGTCGGCTGGACGCGACCAACCTCGTCGATGCGGACGTCGCAGTCGTCACCACGGTCGACCTCGACCACCAGGACTGGCTCGGCGACGACCGCGAGGCCATCGGCGCGGAGAAGGCGGGCATCGCGCGGGCGTGGAAGCCGCTGGTGGTCGGCGACGACGACCCGCCGGCGAGCGTGCTGCGCCACGCCTACGCCATCGGCGCCTCGGCGATCCGCGCCGGCAGCGACTTCTTCTTCGAGCGCTTCGACGATGCGCGCTGGCGCTGGCGCGAGCTGGATTACGCGCTCGACCTCCCCTTGCCGGCGCTGGCCGCGCCGGTGCAGTTGCGCAACGCGGCGATCGCGATCGCGGCGCTGCGTGCGCTGGAGATCGACGTTCCCGACGAGGCGTTCGCGTGCGGTATCGCCAAGGCGCGCCTGCCGGGCCGCCTGCAGCGCTTCGAGCGCCGGGGCGCGGCGGTGTTCGTCGACGTCGGCCACAACC
>JAFAEU010000258.1 GCA_023423855.1 Pseudomonadota bacterium
CGGAAGCGCAGCCAGCGGTGCAGGGCGACGGTGTAGATCAGGGCCTGCAGGTCGTATTCGCTGTGCGCCATGGCGGCGGCGAGCTGCGCGGCGTCGTAGCGCGGCAGGCGGTTGGACTTGTAGTCGAGCACGTACCAGCGGCCACCGTGCACGTAGGTGAGGTCGATCTTGCCGGTCATCAGGCCTTCGAGCCGGCGGCGCAGGCCGAAGCCGCGACGCTCGCGTACCATGCCGTGCGCGTGCAGCAGGTCGAGCAGTGCGGGCACGGACGTGGGCTGCATGGCGAAGTGGAATTCGATCTCGGCGCGGCGCTCGTGTTCGCCCAGCGCGTGCAGCGCGCCGCCTTCGGGCAGGGCGACGGTGAGCGTGCGGCCGACCAGCAAGACGAGCAATGCGAGGCCATCGTCGAGGTCGTCGCGCGCGTAGCCTTCCTCGCGCAGCGCCTTCAGTAGCGGCGCGTCCTGTCCCTGCGGTGCGGGATCGCCTTCCCGCCAGCCGGCCCAGGCGGCGAAGTCGGCCGTTTCCAGCGCGGCGTGCAGGACGTTGCCGAAGCGGCTGCCGGAGAAGCGCGGATCAAAGGCTTCGCTGGCGGCTTCAACGGGAAGTTCCCCGTCGATGGCTTGCGCCGGTTCGTCCGAGGCCGCGCCGATGTCCTCGGTGGCCGCGGCCTCGGTGTCTTGCTGGCCGTCGGCGTGTGCGAGCTGGGTGAAGCTGTAGACCCACCAGTCCGGTGCGATGGGGCGGGCGGCGACGCGCGCAGGCGGCACGATCGCATCGCGCTCGACCGGCAGGCGCGGTGGCGCCTCCTCGGCCGGGCCTTCGACGATGCGGATGCCATCGCTGCCACGCAGCGCGTCGAGGTCCGAGAGCAGCGGTGCGAGCCGCGTGTCGTTGAACTCCTTCAGGTCGCCGGCGGCGATCCACAGCGCATGTTCGGCGCGGGTGAGCCCGACGTAGAGCAGGCGCGCGTCCTCGGCCGCGCGCTCGGCGGCGGCGCGGGCTTCGACGGCGGCCCAGGCTTCGTCCTTCGCGACCTTCCAGCACAGCCTGCGCTGCGTGCCGTCGTGCACGGCGTGGTGGCGGGCGGTGCTCGGCGGCTTGCTGTCGATGCCGGAGAACGGCAGGTAGACCAGCGGATACTCCAGGCCCTTGCTCTTGTGCAGGGTGACGATCTGCACGCGGCGGGCGTCGGATTCGAGCCGCAGCAGCTGGGCGTCGTCGTTTTCGTCGGCGCGCGCGATCTGCAGCTGCAGCCAGTCGAGCAGGCCGTGCAGGCCCAGCGCCGCGCCGGCGGCTTCCTGCAGCAGTTCGCCCAGCTGCAGGTAGTTGGTGACGCGGCGTTCGCCGTCGAACAGCGCCAGCAGGCGTTCGGCCTGCCCGGCGCAGAGGTCGGACACCAGCGCGAACGGCCCGCCGCGCTGCCAGCGCTCGCGCCAGCGCAGCAGCGCGTCCTGCGCGGCGCGCAGGGCGTCGCCGTCGTGGTCGAGGTTGGCGATGGCGGCCGCGTCGAAGCCGAGCAGAACGGTGGACAGCGCGGCGCGCAGGCGTCCGTCGTCGGCCGGCTGCATCAGCGCGAGCAGCAGCAGGCGCAGGTCCTGCGCCTCGGGCGTGGCGTACAGGCTCTGCTTGCCCGCGGCGACCGCGGGAATGCCGGCCGCCGCCAGCGCCAGCTGCACGCGCGTAGCCTCGCGATGCGTGCGCACGAGCACGGCGATGTCGCCGGGCTGTACCGGCTGGCCGTCGATCAGCGCGCGCCCGGCGCGCGCATCGGACAGCACGCGGTGGATGTCGGCAACGCAGGCGGCGGTGACGGCTTCGCGCGAGGGATCGGCGTTGAGCGGCACGCGGTCTTCACCATGGACCAGGCGCACGGTAAGCGCGGGCGCCGGCGTGCCATCGCGCAGGTAATCGGCGTCGTCGCGCCGACCGCCGGGCAGGACCGGCTCGAAGGCGATGCCGTGTTCGACGAAGGCCTCTTCGCCGGCGTTGGCGTACAGCGCCTCGATCGCGCGCAGCAGCGACGGGCGCGAGCGGAAGTTGTGCCGCAGCGGCGGCGCGATGCTGGCCTGGCGCTTGGCCTGCAGGTAGGTGTGCACGTCGCCGCCGCGGAAACCGTAGATCGCCTGCTTGGGATCGCCGATCACGAACAGCGCCGGCGGCTCGCCCGCCTCGCGCACTTCCTCCGAATCGCCGAAGACGCGGCGAAAGATCGCCCACTGGCGCGCATCGGTGTCCTGGAACTCGTCCACCAGCGCGACGCGGTACTGCCGGCGCAGCTGCGCGACCAGCCGCCGACGATGCGGGCCGTCGAGCGCGGCGGCGACGCCGTCGATCAGGTCGTCGTAGGTCTGCAGCCGGCGCTGGCGCTTGAGCAGGGCGACGCGCGCGTGCGCCTCGTCGCGGATGCGGTGCAGCAGCGCGACGCGTCGTGCGACGCGCCAGGCCTCCATCGCGTCGTCCGCCTCGCACCAGGCCTGCAGGAGATCGAACAGGGGCGACGCGGGCAGGTCGGCCTGCCGGTCGTCCTTGCAGTAGCCGAGCTGCTGCGCCGGCAGCAGCTTCTGCAGGTGCGTCTTGTCGCTGCGCGGCCAGTGGCCGGCAGCGCGGCCCTTGCGCAGTTCCTCGAAGGCCTTGTCGAAGCTGGCGCGGCGCGCGCGGCGGCCGTCGAACACCTTGGCGTCGAAGGCCTTGCCGATGGCGGCCCGGGCATCGTCGAGGTGGGCGTCGATGGCCTGCGCGAGCTGCGCCGTGGCCGCGGCGGCGGTGGCGCGCGGGTCGTCGGCGTCGTCATCGACGACCGGCAGCAGCGGCAGGTCGCCGAGCAGCGCGCGCAGGTCGCCGGCGAGCGCCTCCGGTCCGCGCCACAGCGCGGTCAGCGCCTCCAGCGCGTCGGCATCGTTGGCGTGTTTGCGCCACAGGTCGGCGGCCACTTCGGCGTGCAGGGGCCGCAGGTTGGCGAGCAGCTCCGGCGCGTCGAAGGCGTGGCCGCTGTCGATGGCGTGCTCGGACAGCACGCGCGCGCAGAAGCCGTGGATGGTGAAGATCGCGGCGAGGTCGATCTCCTCGGCGGCGATGGCCAGTCGCCGCGCCAGCTGCGCGGCGGTTTCGTCGCCGGCCTGCAGCCGGCGCTCGAGGATCGCGCGGGTCAGCGCGGTTTCGTGGTCCTCGCCCTCGCCCGCCGCCGTGCCCGCGATGCGCGAGGCCAGTTCGAGCCGTTCGCGGATGCGGCGGCGCAGTTCCTGGGTGGCGGCGTCGGTGAAGGTGACCGCGAGGATCTGGCCGATGCGCAGCCGCCGTTCGACCACCAGCCGCGTGAACAGCGTCGCCAGGGTGAAGGTCTTGCCGGTGCCGGCGCTGGCCTCGATCAGCTGCACGCCGTCGAGCGCAAGGCGCAGGGAGTCGTCCTCGTGGAGTTCGACGATGCTCATGCGGCATCGTCCTGCGCGGCATCGCCGCTGGCCATGCCGGCGCAGACGGCGGCGAACACGCGCTGGCAGGTGTCGACCAGCGTGTCGTAATCGGATGCCTTCGCGAACGGATCGCGGCCGCGCAGCGCGAGCCGCATGCTGTCGGAGGTCGCTTCGCCCCAGGCATGGTCGTTGCCGTGCCAGGCGTCGAAGGCGGCGCGGCGCATCCTGTCGTCATTGGATGCATTCCAGATCGCCCAGCCGGTGCGCGGGCCGTACAGCAGCGGCGCGCGCAGGCCGGCGCGGCGCAACTGCAGGAGCGTGCGCAGCGCGTCGCGCGCGGCTTCGGTCGCGAGCGCGGGCGCGGCATGCGGACCGACGCCGTCGTCCTCATGGAACTGCACCAGCGGCAGCGCGGTGCCCGCGGCATTGGCCAGCAGGCGGTCGAGCCCGCTGCGGATCACGGCCGGGCCGCCCGGCTTGCCGGGGCGCAGCACGGCGATGCCGTGCGCATGCACGTCGGCGATGCGGCCGCGCAGGCGGAGGCCGTCGATCTCGACCTCGTGCTCGACGGCCGCGCCTTCGCTGTCGCCGCGCCAGTGGCGGTAGGCGTCGACATAGGCGCGCATGTCTTCGAGCAGCGCTTCGAACTGGCGTTCCCCCAGCGCCCCGGACGGCAGCAGCGCGCGCGCGCGCAGGCGGGCATGCAGCGCGTGCTCCTCGCCCTGCAGCAGCGCCTCGACCACGGCCTGGCGCAGGTGCAGCGCGTCCAGCCCGCGCGCGGGCAGCAGCAGGGGCTCGATGTCGTCCGACACTTCGATGCCGTCGGGCAGGCGCAGCGCGAGCCGGTGGCGCAGGAATTCCCCGGCCGGATCGGTGAAGAACTTCTTCAGCGCATCCAGCGAGAGCTCGGTGGTGGTGGCGTCGTCGCCGGGCAGGTCGCCGTCGATCCACGGCGCCAGCCGCGCGCGCGCCACCGCCGTCGCACCGGCGGCGGGATGCCACTGCCCGCGATAGCTGAAGCGGCGCGGGTCGCCGCCGCCGAACGCGGCCGGCGAGAACGGCTGCAGCGGATGGCGCACGACCATCTGGCGCTTCACCGCAGCCGGATCGGCGTGGTACCGCGCGGCGGCGTCGAGCAGTTCGCTGACCAGCACCGAGGGTTCGCGCACGCTGCCGTCGCGCGGATCGGCGCCGAGGTAGCTGAGGTAGAACACGTCCTGTGCGGCGGCGAACAGCTGCAGGAACAGGAAGCGGTCGTCCTCGCGCAGCGAGCGGTCGCCGTGGCGACGGCGGTCGGTGCCGAGTTCGGCGGTGAGCCGGCTCAGGCCCGCGGCGGGATCGCGGCGCGGATAGTCGCCGTCGTTCATGCCCAGCACGCAGATCACGCGGAACGGCAGCAGCCGCTTCGGCACCATGCGGCCGAAGCTGATGCCGCCGGTGAGCAGCGGCGCGCGGGTGTCGGCCTGCGCCAGCGCGGCGGCGAAGTGCGCGCGCACGACTTCGGCCGGCACGGCGTCGTCGAAGCCGGCGTCGGCCGCATGTTTCGCGAATTCCTCGATCAGCTTGCGCAGGCGGTCGAGCGCGCGCCGGGCGGCGGGATCGGTTGGCTCGGCCGGCAACAGCGCCCTGAGCAGGTCGAGCAGGCGTTCGCGCCACTGTGCGGGCGGCATCGCCTCGCCCAGCGCCTTCTGCTGGCGCGCCAGCGTGCGCAGCAGGCCGAGCAGGGTGTCCAGCGCATCGAGCGCGCTGCCTTCGAGCTCCGGCCACGGCGCGACGACCTGGCCGCTGGCGGCGGCGATGGCGTCGTCATCGCCGAGGGCGTGGCCGAGCAGCAGGCGGTCAAGCGCGAACTGCCAGGTGTAGGCATCGTCGGCAGGCGCGTCGTGCGCGGCGCGATGGCGGGCGTCCAGCGCCCAGCGCGCGCCGGCGGCCTGCAGCCAGCCGTGCAGGCGGTCGATCGCCGAAGCGTCGAGGCCGGCGGCGGCGGCGATCGGCGCGCTGGCGAGCAGGTCGAGGATCTCGTCCAGGCCGAAGCGCGACAGCGGCAGGCCGAGCAGGCGCAGGAACACTTCGGCCAGCGGTTCGTTGGCCAGCGGGCTGGTGTCGGCCAGGGCGTAGGGCAGGTGTTCGCCCTCCCCTCGCCCACCGAACACGGCTTCCAGATAAGGCACATAGGGATCGATATCCGGCGCCAGCACGGCGATCTCGCGCGGCTGCAGCGGCGGGTCGAAGCGCGGATCCTCGAGCAGGCCGCGCAGCTGGTCGTGCAGCACCTGCAGTTCGCGCAGGCGGGTGTGGCAGGCGTGGACCTGCAGGCTGGGGTCGTCGCTGCGCAGGGCGGGCAGCCGCTCGCCGGAGGGGTCGGCGCGGCGGTGGAACAGGTCGCGCTGCAGCCGGTGCAGCAGGCCGTCGGACAGACCGCCTTCGGCCAGCGTCGGGCGCGCGTCTTCTTCCGGATCGGCGTAGGCGGCGATCTCGCCGGACGGATGCACCACTTCATAGCTGCCGAGCACCGCCATGAAGTCGCGGCCGGCTGCGCCCCAGGCCTGCAGCAGGCGGTTCTCGCCGGTCGCCTCGCCGAAGGGGTCGGCCTCGCCGGCGCGCAGTTTCCCGGACAGCGTCTGCAGGTCGCCCCAGTAGGCCCGGGTCGGCGTGGGCAGGTAGAAGTGCAGGGTGCCCGCGCGCGCCTGCGTCGCCATCACCCGCAGCACGTCGGGCGAGACGTTGAGGGTGGCGAAGGCGAACACGCGCGGCGGCAGGCCCCTGGGCAGCGGCTTGTCCGCGCCCTCGAAGCCGTCGAGGTAGCGCTGGATGCGGCGCGCACGGTGGGCGCCGTCGCCGGTGACGCGGCGCCAGAGGATCGCCTGCGGATCGTCCGGGTCGGCGCCGTCCTCCCAGCGCAGCAGCCAGTCGCGGCGCCAGGCCTGGTATTTCTCGAACACGTCGGCGAGTTCGCCGGCCAGCGACCAGGGTTTCAAGGGATCGGGCTGTGCTGAAGCCGCGCCGGACAGGTAGGCGGCGAGCTGCGCCATCGCCGGGCGCGCCACCAGCTTCGGATCGGCCAGCGCGGCATAGAGCCGCCAGTGCAGCGCGGCGGCGTCGAGGTCGTCGGCGTCCTCCGGCCCCGGACCCGGTCCGGGGTTGGCGTCCAGCGCGCGGCGCACGAACTCGCCGGGGGTCAGGAACTCGAGGTTGGCGGTCACGCCGTGGCGCTCGGCCAGGGTCGCCTGCAGCCAGCGCCGCATCGCCACCTGCGGGATCAGCACCGTGTCCGGCGCCAGCAGCGATGCGCCTGGCGCCGGCGTGCGCAACTCCTCCGCCAGCAGGCCGGCCAGCACTTCCAGCGCGTTGGCGTGGTACAGGCGGAAGTCGGGGGCGGTGCTGGGCATGGTCGCGGGCATTGTGCCGCAGCGCCATCGCAGCGGCCGAGACGGCAAGGCCGGCCGCGGCCCGGGCGTGGCAGTGCGGAACGCTTGTTTTATACTCCGCGGCTAGCTGCGGCCCCGTCGGCTGCGCGCCAAGGGTGTTCCGTGCGTAATTACGACCTCGAATTCCTGAAGCATTTCTCGATGGTGATCGGTTTCCTGGTCCTGGTGACCCTGGGCCTGATCATCGGTGCCGTGTTCCTGCACCGCACGCTGCCGCCGGAAGTCGATCCGGCCGCCGCCAAGCGCACCGAGAACCGCATCGCCCCGGCCGGTTCGGTCTATGCCGGCGCCACCGGCGCCGCGGCGCAGGCCGCCGCCAGCGCAGCAGCAGCCGCTGCGGCCGCGGCGCAGGTCGCCTACGGCGGTACCCTGGACGGCTCGGTGATCTACCAGAACCTGTGCTCGGGCTGCCACACCTCGGGCGCCGGCGGCGCGCCGACGCTGGACCGCGCGCACTGGGGCGCACGCATCGCCCAGGGCAAGGACACCCTGTACAAGCATTCGATCGACGGCTTCACCGGCGCCGCCGGCGTGATGCCGGCCAAGGGCGGCAACCCCGCGCTGACGGTCGAGCAGATGCACGCGACCGTCGACTGGATGATCGAGAACCTGAAGTAAGCTGCCCCCGCCGCTCGGTTCCGCGACGCCGCCTCCGGGCGGCGTTGTCGTTTCCGCATTCCGCTCCCGGGAGATCCCATGCCCCCTTCCCCCCTGCGCCCCGCCCTGCCCGGCCTGCTGCTGGCCACCTGCCTGCTGGCGGGCTGCCGGACGCCCGCCACCGGGCCGGATGCACCATCGCCGGCGCGCGCTGACGGCATCGTCGCCATCGGCGCGGTACAGGGCGACGGCAAGGCCAGTCCCCTGCTCGACCGCAGCGTCACCGTCGAGGGCGTGGTCACCGGCAGCTTCGGCCGCGAGCTCGGCGGCTGGTTCGTGCAGGACGCGGGCGATGGCGACGAAGCCACCTCCGACGGCCTGTTCGTCATCGCGAACGACTCCGTGGCGCTGCGCGCGGGCGACCGGGTCCGCGTGCGCGGGCGCGTGATCGAACACGGCGAACCTGCCCGGGGCACGCTGACCGCGCTGCAGGCCGAGGCGATCGACGTGGTCGGCCGCGGCGACGTGGCGCCGGTCGTGGTCGACGGCGCACCCGGCGACTGGGAGCGCTTCGAAGGCATGCGGGTGCGCATCGACGCGCCGCTGACGATCAGCGGCCAGCACGAGCTCGCGCGCCGCGGCGTGCTGCACGCCAGCTTCGAGGGCCGGCTGTTCACGCCGACCGAACTCGCCCCGCCCGGCCCGGAGGCCGAACGCATCGCCGCCGGCAACGCCCGCCGCCGGCTGCTGCTCGACGACGCGCAGTCGCGCGAGAACCCGGGCGAGGCCTGGTACCTCGACGGCCAGCCCGCGCCGCGCACCGGCAGCGCGATCACCGGCGCCGAAGGCATCGTCGACCAGCGCTGGGGCGAGTTCCGGCTGCAGCTGACCGCGCCGCTGCGGATCGCGCCCGCGCCGCGCCCTGCCGCGCCGACCGTGCCCGGCAGCGTCCGCCTGGCCTCGTTCAACCTCGAGAACCTGTTCAACGGCGACGGCCGCGGCGGCGGCTTCCCCACCCCGCGCGGCGCCCGCACACCGGCGGAACTGGCGGCCCAGCTGGGCCGCCTGGTGGCGACGATCCGCGCGCTGGACCCGGACGTGGCGGCGCTGATGGAGCTGGAGAACGACGGCTACGGCCCCGACTCGGCCCTGGCCCAGCTGGTCGCCGCGCTCAACGCCGGCGACGGCGACTGGGCCTTCGTGGATGCGGGAAGCGGGCCGGGCACGGACGCGATCCGGGTCGGGCTGGTCTATCGCACCGCGCGGCTGCAGCCGCACGGCCGGCCGGCGGTGCTGGAAGGCGGTCCGTTCGGCGCGCGCAGCCGGGTGCCGCTGGCGCAGGCGTTTGTGCCGACGGCCGCAAACGGAGCAGATGACGGCGTTTTCGTCGTCGTTGCCAACCACTTCAAGTCCAAAGGCTGCAGCGGCGCCGAAGGCACCGATCGCGACCAAGGTGATGGCCAGGCCTGCTGGAACGCGCTCCGGGTCGACTCCGCGCGCCGGCTGCTGGACTGGGTCTCCGGCGACCCGACCGGTTCCGGCAGCGATCTTGTCGCCATCGTCGGCGATTTCAACGCCTATGCGCAGGAGGATCCGGTTCGCCTGTTCCTGGAGCGCGGCTGGAAGGATGCGCTATCGGCCGCGAACGTCGTCGAACCCTACAGCTTCGTGTTCGACGGCCAGGCCGGGCGGCTGGACCACGCCCTGCTCAGCCCGGCGCTGGCGGCTCGGCTCGCGGGCGCGGCGGAATGGCACAGCAATGCCGATGAGCCCAGGAACATCGGCGATCGTGAAGAGAACGAACGCGATCGTGCGGCAAGTCCATGGCGTAGTTCGGACCATGATCCGCTGCTGGTGGGCTTCGATCTGTAGCCGTGACATCGCAATAACCAACAAGGTGTCATCCCGAGCGTAGCGAGGGATCTTGCCTCCGCAGGCCCTGAAAGGCAGATCCCTCGCTACGCTCGGGATGACACCAGTAGGTAAGGTATCCATGCCGGCCTCAGCGCTCGCACGCCGGATGCGGCCGCCGCCGCCAGTTCCATACATGCGCCGAGGCCAGCAGCCCGCTGTCGGCCACCGTCAGCGGCGTTTCCAGCGTTTCGTCCGGCCAGCCCAGCGCCCCGGCCGCCAGGCCGGCGGCGCCGGCGAGGGCCAGCCCCACCAGCAGGACGGGCAGCGGCCGTTGTTGATGCGCGCGCCACAGCGCCAATCCGGCCAACGGCAAGGCGAAGGCGACGAACAGCCCGTGCACCCATTCCGCCTCACCGGCCGCCGCCAGGACCGGCAGCAGGGCGGTGGCCACCGGCAGCAGCAGGCAGTGGGCCAGGCACAGCGTCGACAGGCCGATCGCCGAGGCGTCGAGCATCGAGGTGAGGGAGGATTTCATCGGGGCTCCGGGCGCTGTTGTTACGTTATATCAATAACAGACCTGTCAAGCCCTGCCGGCGTCTTTCCGGCCAGCGGACGCCCGCCCGGT
This sequence comes from Pseudomonadota bacterium, assembly GCA_023423855.1. Lineage (GTDB taxonomy): Bacteria > Pseudomonadota > Gammaproteobacteria > Xanthomonadales > Xanthomonadaceae > Luteimonas. The sequence continues at coordinate 9,915 of JAFAEU010000258.1, forward strand.
ATCATGCCGGCATGGCCACCCTCCCCGCCTTTCCCGCCGAAACCGGGACCCTGCTGCTGCCGGGGCCGGCGGGCACACTGGAAGTGTCGGTCGACCTGCCCGAGGCGGATACCGACGCCCTGCCGCTGGTCGCGATCGTCTGCCATCCGCTGCCGACCGAGGGCGGGACGATGCACAACAAGGTGGTGACGAT
>JAFAEU010000269.1 GCA_023423855.1 Pseudomonadota bacterium
GGCCGCATCCGCGAGCGCATCGTCGGCGACGGGCCGATCCGCGAACTCGACGCACGCGTCACCGCGCTCGCCGGGGAACTGGTGCCGACCCTGCCCAGCGCCGACCCGATCGAAATGCGCCGCGGCGGCGAACCGCCGCTGCCGCTGCGCTTCCCGACCGGCCTCGTGGTCTCGGGCAACTACCTGTACGTGGCCGACAGCGAGCACCACCGCGTGCTCGAATGCGACCAGGCCGGGCGCGTGCTGCGCCAGTTCGGCAGCGGCGGCCCCGGCTTCATCGACGGGCCGATGGAGCTGGCCGCGTTCAACCGCCCGCACGGCATGTGCGTGTGGCGCGACGCGCTCTACGTCGCCGACAGCGGCAACCACGCCGTGCGCCGGGTCGAGCTGCGCAGCGGCGACATCGACACCATCTGCGGCGCGGGCCGCTCCGGCACGCCGGCCGAGGGCGCGATCCGCGACCCGCGCGCGGTCGCGCTCGACCAGCCGCGCGCCGTGGCGCTCAGCGGCAGCGCCCTGTTCATCGCCACCACCGGCGACAACCGCATCTGGAAGTACGACCTCGGCGCGCCCGGGCTCGAGCTGGTGGCCGGGTCCGGCAGGCTGTCGGTCATCGACGGCGGTGGCATCGGCGCCTCGTTCGCCGAGCCCGTCTCGCTGGCGGCGGTGCAGCAGGCGCTGTACGTCTGCGACGCCGCCGGTTCGGCGATCCGCAGCGTCAACGTGCGCACCGGCGCGGTGTCGACCTTGGTGGGCGTGGACCAGTGGCAGTACGGCGACGCCGACGGCGCCCGCACCGAGGCCCGCCTGCAGCAGCCGCAGGCGATCGCGCTCGACCCGGATTCGCCCGTGCTGTGGATCGCCGACGGCGGCAACGACGCCCTGCGCTGCCTGCGCCTGGGCGGCGGCGAACTGACCACCGTGCAACTGCCGCAGCGGCTGCATGGCTCGGCCGGGCTCGCGGTGGGCGGCGGCGCGGTCTGGATCGCCGACACCGACGCGCACGCCGTGCTCCGCTTCGACCCCCGCACCGGCGCGCTGCGCCACGTGCCGATTGGCGAATGATCGGAGGCGGGGCTGAGGGCCGGGGACGGAGGGCGGGATTCGGCACTCCGGTCGAAGGGAGCGTCCCTGCAGTAGCCACCATCCGCACCGTAGCCGTCATCCCGGCGAAAGCCGGGATCCATTTTGATCTTGCCTTCCCGTGGCAACGGCAAAAAATGGATCCCGGCTTCCGCCGGGATGACGATTCCGGGGGCGCCCTGGCCTCCAGCCCTCGCAGTCCATGACCTCGCCACCGCCCCCCTTCGACGGCAAGGCCTTCGCCCGCGGCCTGAGCACCGCGCCCGGCGTCTACCGCATGTTCGCCGCCGACGACAGCGTGCTCTACGTCGGCAAGGCCGGCGCGCTGCGCAAGCGCGTGGCCAGCTATTTCAGCGGCCAGCCCAAGCCGGCGCGGACGATGGCGATGCTGGCGCAGGTCGCGCGCATGGAGGTCACGGTGACGCGCACCGAGTCCGAGGCGCTGCTGCTGGAGAACCAGCTGATCAAGTCGCTGCGCCCGCGCTACAACGTGCTGCTGCGCGACGACAAGAGCTATCCCTACGTGCTGATCACGCAGGAACCGTGGCCGCGGCTGGCGCTGCACCGCGGCCCGCGCAACGTGCCCGGGCGCTACTTCGGGCCATATCCCGGCGTCACCGCGGTGCGCGAGACGCTGAACATGATGCACAAGCTGTTCAAGCTGCGCAGCTGCGAGGACAGCGTGTTCCGCAACCGCTCCCGGCCCTGCCTGCAGCACCAGATCGGGCGCTGCACCGCGCCCTGCGTGGGGCTGGTGCCGGCGCGCGACTACGCCGATGCGGTGCGCCGCGCGACGCTGTTCCTGGAAGGCCGCAGCGACGACCTGACCCGCGAACTGGGGGAGGCGATGGAAGCGGCCAGCGGCCGGCTGGACTTCGAGGAGGCCGCACGCCTGCGCGACCTGCTGTCGGGCGTGCGCACGCTGCAGGCGCGGCAGTACGTCGACGGCAGCGCCGCGGAGCTCGACGTGCTTGCCGTGGCGATGCACGGCACCCAGGCCTGCGTGCTGCTGCTCGCCTTCCGCGACGGCCGCAACCTCGGCACCCGCGCGTTCTTCCCGAAGACCAACGGCAGCGACAACCCGGCCGAGGTGCTGGCCGCGTTCGTATCGCAGTACTACGGCGAACAGCCGCCGCCGCGCGAGATCGTGCTCGACCGCGCGATCGACGACATCCCGCTGCTGGAGGAGGCCTTCACCGCCGCGGCCGGGCGCAAGGTGCAGGTCCGCCACAGCGTGCGCGGCGAACGCGCCGGCTACGTCGACCTCGCGCGCCGCAACGCGGAACTGTCGCTGGCCACCGAACTCGGCAGCCAGGCCGCGCAGCAGGCGCGGATGGACTCGCTGCAGGCGCTGCTGGGGCTGGACGCGCCGCCGGCGCGCATCGAATGCTTCGACATCAGCCACACCATGGGCGAGGCCACGGTCGCCTCGTGCGTGGTGTTCGACGCGGACGGGCCGGTGCGCGGGCAGTACCGCCGCTACAACATCTCCGGCATCGAGCCGGGCGACGACTATGCCGCCATGCAGCAGGCGCTGCAGCGGCGGTTCCGGCGCGCGGTGGAGGAGAACGGCGTGCTGCCGGACCTGCTGCTGATCGACGGCGGTACGGGGCAGGTGGCGCAGGCGCGCGGCGTGCTCGACGACCTCGGCGTCGATGCCGGCAACGGCGGCGACGGCCGCGTGATGATCGTCGGCGTCGCCAAGGGCGAGGAGCGCCGCGCCGGGCACGAGCGGCTGCTGCTGCCCGACGGCCGCGAACTGCGGCCGGGGACGGATTCGCCCGGCCTGCAGCTGATCCAGCAGGTGCGCGACGAGGCGCACCGCTTCGCGATCACCGGCCATCGCGGGCGCCGGCAGAAGGCGCGCAGCGTCAGCCGGCTGGAAGACATCCCCGGCATCGGCCCGCGTCGCCGCGCCAGCCTGCTCAAGCATTTCGGCGGCCTTGCGGGCCTGAAAGCGGCCGGCGCCGAGGAAATCGCCAAGGTCGACGGCGTCAGCGAGGCGCTGGCGGGGCGAATCTATGCGACCCTTCATGGATTGCAGGACGAGTCCGCCGGACGCCAACCCGGCTGAAGCGGTCCTCCGATCCGCGCCGGGCCTGTTGTTCCAAACGCAGTGAGGAACCTCGGCTGCCAAACATGGATCTCCCGCTGCGCTCGAAAAAATGACAGCCGCCGAAATTCCCCGAACACGATGAAGTTGACCATCCCCACCTGGCTGACCCTGCTGCGGATCCTGCTGATCCCGGTCCTGGTCGCCGTGTTCTACATGCCCTCGCACTGGACCAACTTCGCGTCCGCGCTGGTGTTCATCCTCGCCGCGGTCACCGACTGGCTGGACGGCTGGATCGCGCGCCGCTACCACCAGTACTCGGCCTTCGGCGCCTTCCTCGATCCGGGCGCCGACAAGCTGATGGTGGCGGTCGCCCTGTTCCTGATCGTGCAGGGACATCCGACGCCGTGGATGGCGTTCTGGGCGGCGGTGATCGTGGGCCGCGAGATCGCGGTCTCGGCGCTGCGCGAATGGATGGCCGAACTGGGCCAGCGCGCCAAGGTCAAGGTGGCCACGATCGGCAAGATCAAGACCATCGCGCAGATGGTGGCGCTGTCGTGCCTGCTGTACTCGATCAACCCCCGCCATCCGCTGCAGCCGGGCACCGACATCTGGATGGGCGTGCCCGTATTCCACCTCGGCGACTGGCTGCTGGGCGCCGCCGCGCTGCTGACCCTGTGGTCCGGGTTCGCCTACCTGCGGGCCGCCTGGCCATCGCTTCGCGCGGCGGAGAAATCAGTTGTTGACACCAAACAAAGCTCCGGTAAAATGCCGGGCTCAACGCGGGAATAGCTCAGTTGGTAGAGCGCAACCTTGCCAAGGTTGAGGTCGCGAGTTCGAGCCTCGTTTCCCGCTCCAGTTTCAAAGCAGGCCCCGGCACCGCCGGGGTTTTGTTTATCGGCGCCGCGAACGTGTATCGTTGGCCGCGGCGAGCGTCACCGGCCTGGTGGCAGAGTGGTTATGCAGCGGACTGCAAATCCGCGTACGCCGGTTCAATTCCGACCCAGGCCTCCATCCTTCCGCCGTCGTTGGCGCCAGCCGTCCGCTGGCGCGACAGGCCCATGCCCGGGTGGCGAAACTGGTAGACGCAAGGGACTTAAA
>JAFAEU010000285.1 GCA_023423855.1 Pseudomonadota bacterium
CCGGCCGCGCCGATCCAGGTCGCCCAGCCGAGCGCCTGGCCGATGAATTCGCGGCCCAGCGCGTAGTGTTCGCCCAGGCGGATGATGAACGCGCCCAGCGCCATGTTGCCGCCCTGGAACAGGAACAGCGCCAGCAGCGCCAGCAGCGCGGTCGTGCGCGCGGACCCGGACAGGCGCATGACCTGGGCGTCATCGCTCCGTCGCGCCTCGTCGAAACGCGGAATCGCGGACAGGGCGACCAGCGCGCACGCGGTCAGCGCGGCCAGCGACAGGAACAGGATGCGCGCGCCGTAGTCGGGCACCAGCGTCGGCAGGAACATCACGCCCAGCCCGCCGAGGCCGAACTGCACCAGCAGCAGCATGCCGAAGGCGCGGTCGGGCGAACGCGTGCGCGCCATCACCGAGTAGGCGACGCCGACCGCCAGGCCGCCGACCAGCCCGTGCAGCGCGCGCAGCGCGGTGAGCAGGCCGGGCTCGCGCACGGCGGTCGAGCCGAGGTCGAGCAGCAGCAGCAGCGACAGCAGCGCGAACAGCGCCGGCCGCCACGCGATCCGCCGCACCAGCAGCACGGCGACGAAGCTGCCGACGCTGGCGCCGTAGATGTTCGCCGCGCCGACCGTGCCGGCCTGCGGGTTGCTGAAGCCCAGCCCCGTCACCAGGCCGTCGACGATCGCGGCCATGATGTTGACGTAGAAGAAGCCGGCGGTGGCGATCAGCGCCAGCAGCGCGTACAGCCACAGCCTGTCGGCGACGTTCGGGGAGGCGGTCATGCGGCGGGTTCCGGGTCGTCGCCGATGCGCACGCCGGCGTGTTCGAAGTGCCGGTGCAGCGGCGCCAGTTCGTGTTCGTAGCGCCGCCACAGGCCGACCGAGGAGCGGTAGATCGGCCGGCGCACCTGCGCCGCGCTGGCGGTGAGCGTCGGCTGCGGGTTGCGCTCGAAGGCCAGGCAGGCCTCGTCCCACGTCAGGCCCGCGTGCTCGACGAGACGGCGGCTCACCGGCTCCTGTTCCGCCACCAGCTGTTCGTAGTCCACTTCGAGGAAGCGGTCCGCGGGCAGTACCTGCCGCCAGTGCGCCATCAGCCGGTCGTAGCCGAGCCAGTAGCGGGCGAGGTCGTCGAGGTCGTAGGAGAACGGATAGGCCATGCGGAACAGCGTCTTGTACATCGCGAGGCACGCGTCCATCGGGTTGCGTCGCAGGTGGACGATGCGCGCCTGCGGCAGCGCGGCGGCGATCAGCCCGAGGTAGAGGAAGTTGCCCGGCGTCTTGTCGATCGTCCGCGCCTGCGCGCCGGCGGGCAAGGTCGCGCAGTACGCGCGGCCCAGCGCGGCGAAGTCCAGCTGCGCCGAACGCCGCACCAGGTCGGCCTTGCCGTTCGCCGGGCCGGCGAGGCGCACCAGCGCCTGCGCCAGGTCGCTGCTTTCGCCGCGGCTCGCAACAGATCCGTGCGAACCCAGGATGCGGTCGACCAGGGTGGTGCCGCTGCGCGGCAAGCCGACCACGAACAGCGGCCGCAGATCGTCGTGTCCCGTGTGCCCGCGCGCGAAGAAGCCGGCGTCGAAGGTCGCGGCGATCAGCCGCATCGTCTCCAGGTCGTCCTCGACGCGGTACTGCAGCCGGCGCCGGCGCGCATTGGCGCCGCGCCTGAGCGCCGCGAAGGCCGCCGCGTGCTCGCCGAGGTCCTCGCGCTCCTTGGCGAGCGCGTAGCAGAGCGCGATCTCGCCGGCGTCTTCCGGCGCCAGCCGCGACAGCTGTTGTTCGAGCTGCGCGACGTGGTTGCGCTGCGGCGTCTGCCGCCGCAGCGTGGCGCGGTTGTACCAGGCGTCGCCGTCCCCGGGCGCCAGCGCGAGCACGCGGTCCAGCGTGGCCTCCGCGGCGTCCAGCTCGCCCAGCGCGATCAGCGCCGTGGCGTGGTTGTACAGGCAGGCCGGATCGTCAGGCCGCAGCGCCGCGGCCTGCGCATAGCAGTGCCCGGCCTCGACGTGCAGGCCGAGCAGGGTGTAGCGCAGCCCGAGCTCCTGCAGCAGGTCGGGCCGGCGGCCGGCGTCGGCCGCCAGCGCGTGCAGCGCTTCGAGGCAGGCGGCGGCGTCGCCCGACCGGTGGTGCCGGTCGATCCGCCGCAGCGCTTCCGCCGCGGCGGCGGTCATCGCTTCGACCGGACCGCCCGCCTGCATGTCAGAACCGGTAGCCGATCGTCACGCCGATCGTGCGCGGCAGCGCGACCAGCGCCTTGGAGCCGTTGCCGAAGTAGTTCTGCGCCGGATCGGTGCCCATGTACTCCTCGGTGTAGATGCCGGTCACGCCTTCCTCGTTGGCCAGGTTCTTCAGCCACAGCGTCACGTCCCAGCTGTCGATGCCGTAAGTGGCGGACGCGTTGAGGATGGCGAAGCCGTCCAGGGTGCGCTGGAACTTGGGACTGAGGCTGAGCGCGTTCTCGGATTCGGACTGGTAGTAGACGTCGCCGCGCAGCGTCAGCAGGCCGTTGCCGATCGGGATGCCGTAGCTGGCGGCGGCGTTGACGCGGTGCTCCGGCACGCCGGGCAGCGGATCGCCCTTGTAGCCGTAGACGTAGCTGCCGTCGACGGCCAGCGCGTCGGCCTCCAGCTGCGCCTTGGTGTAGGTGTAGCCGAGGCTGTAGCCGAAGCCGGTGACCGCGTTGCCGGCCAGCTCCAGCTCGACGCCGCGCGTGCTCGCCTTCTCGGCGTTCTGCACCGCGAAGAAGCCGTAGTTGGTCGTCGAACTGTTGACCTGCGGGTCCTTCCAGTCCACGTAGAACACGTTGGCGTTGTAGGTGGCCCTGCCGATCCGGCCCTTCACGCCCAGCTCGTGGTTGCGCACGGTGTCCGGACGGTAGGTCATCCAGGCGGGATCTTCGGCATAATTGCCGGAGGTCGGCGTGGCGTTGGTGCCGCCGCGGCGGTAGCCTTCGGACACGGTGGCATAGAGCAGGCTGTCGGGCGTGAGGGACCACGACAGGTTGCCCTTGAACAGGGTCTTCTCGACCGATTCCCGGTCCTCGCTCAGGCTGGTCGCCGACCCGAGCCAGGGGCTCACCGTCATGGCCTGGGTGGATTCGGACTTGACCCGGAAGTGGCGGAAACCGCCGGTGAACTGCAGGCGGTCGGTCGCGTGCCAGGTCAGTTCGCCGTACAGCGCGGTTTCCTTGAAGCGTTCGTCCTGCCGGTAGTCGAAGTCGACGTCGCTGACGATCAAGTGCTCGAGGCCGGGGGCGACGGCGTCCCACCAGCGCTTGAACCCGTGCAGGTAGCTCATCTGCGTGGCGTAGCGTTCCTGGTCCTGGTAGTAGGCGCCGAGCACGTAGTCGAAGCGCCCGGTGGACTTGGAGGTGAGGCGGAATTCCTGGGTGAACGCCTCGTCGCCGTAGCTGCGGACCGCGGACGCCATCGGCCGCGGATAGTTGTAGTAGTACAGGCCCAGCCAGCCGTTCTGCGCGTAGAAGCCCGTGTTCTCGCTGGCGATGTCGCCCTCGTGGTTGTAGCGCGAGGTGCTGGAGGTGAGGGTGGCGAAGCCGAGGTCGACGTTGGCCTCGAGGCTGGCGAGGTTGACGTGGCGCGCGGCCGGCTCCAGCTGCACAGCGCCTACTTCGAGGTCGTCGTAGGGCACGCCCCAGCCGTCGTTGCCGAGGCTGGTGCCGCGGCGGCCGCCGAAGCGGTCGGCCTGCGCCATGTAGCTCAGGGTCGCGTCGAAGCGGTCGCTGGGTTTCCACAGCAGCGAGGCGCGGCCGTACTTCTGGCGGACGAAGTCGGCGTCGCGGACGGTCTCGTATTCGGCGGCGGGATCGAGCACGCCGTTGGGTGCGGTCGGCAGGCCGTCCGCGTCGAGCTTGTAGACGTTGCGGTAATCGGTGGCGCCGGGAAAGTCGTTGACCGTGGCGTTGAAGCGGAAAGCCAAGGTCTGCCCTAGCGGCGCGTTGAACATGAACGATTCGGACAGGCCGATGCTGTCGGAGCCGTCGACGGTGGAGGCGCTCAGGCTGGCGCGTGCGTCCCATTCGTCCAACTGCGGCTGGCGCAGCAGGAAGCGCACCGCGCCGCCGAGCGCGCCCGAGCCGTACAGCGTGCCCTGCGGGCCGCGCAGCACCTCCACCCGGTCGATGTCCGAGAGCAGGAAGTTGGCGAACAGCGGGGTCTTGTCGACGTAGGTGGCGACGGTCGAGGTCGCCGAGACCGCGTAGTCGCCGAGCGCCGAGCTGTCGACGTTGAGGCCGCGGATGCGGATGCCGCTGACCACGCTGGAGTTGCGCGCGCCGCGGTCGACCACGGCCACGCCGGCGACGCCGCGCATCAGCTCCGCGGTATCGAGGATGTTCTGCTGCTCGATCGCCTCGCCCGAGACCGCGCTGATGTTGTAGGGCACCGCGAGGATGTCCTCCTCACGGCCCTGCGCGGTCACCACGATGGTGTCGAGCTCGGTCGGGCGGCTACCGGCGTCGGCGGGCGGGTCCTGGGCGAAGGCGGGCGCCTGCGCCAGCAGGCCGGCGACGATCGCGGCGGCGAGCCGGGAGGTGCGCGGACAGCGGCGGGCCGACAGGGCGTTGCGTGAATGCGGTGTGTTCATGTGGTCTGCCTCCCCGGGCAAGGAATCGGAAACGTGGCGGGTATGCGGCGTGTTCATTCGCGTCCGGGCAGCCGCAGCGGTCCGAGTGCGTCGAGTGCGGTCGACGGCGCGCGTGCGGCGCCGTAGGCGGGGAAGACCAGCGGATGGTCGCGGAAGCTCTTCAGCGGCTGGCCGAGGCCGTTCCAGCCGCGCTCGCGGCAGCGGCGCAGGTAGGCGAAGTCGACCTCGAACGCGATCACCTCGCGGCCTTCGCCGGCCTGGTGGATCACCTCGCCGCCGGGCCCGCAGACCACCGAGCGGCCGACGCCCAGCTCGCCGGCGACGTTGACGTCGACGAAGTAGCACTGGTTGGTGGCGGCGCCGGCGCGCGCGATCGCGAGCTCCACGTCGCGGTCGATGGTATTGGTCATGGTCGGGTGCAGGATCACCTCGGCGCCGAGGCCGACCAGCGAGCGCGTGGTTTCCGGGAACCACATGTCGTAGCAGATCGAGACGCCGAAGCGGCCGGCGCCGGGCACGTCGAACAGCACGAACTCGTCGCCGGCGGCGACGTTGCGCTCGTAGGGCAGGAACGGGAACAGCTTGCGGTGGCGCGCGACCACGCGGCCTTCCGGGTCGATCACCGGCG
>JAFAEU010000299.1 GCA_023423855.1 Pseudomonadota bacterium
GCACCGCATAGCCGAGGCTGCCGACGCGCAGCGCCGCCGACGCGACGCGCGTCTCGCGCCGCGCCTGCGCCAGCCGCAGCGCCCAGGCCAGCACGAGGCCGGCGGCGACGGTGGCCAGCGTCGCCAGCGTCGCCACCCGCAGCGTGTTCCACAGGCTGCGCCAGAGCGTGGCCGAGACGCCCGCGCCTTCGGCGAAACGCTGCCAGGTCTCGGCGACGAGGTAGGCCGCCGGTGCGACGAAGCCGAGCAGCACCGGCAGCAGCGCCAGCGCCAGCGCAGCCCAGCCCGCGAAGCCGCGCAGCCGCTGCGGCTGCATCGGGCGCGGGCGCAGCGTGTTCGCATAGCCCTGGCGACGGCGGCCGTAGCGCTCCAGCGCGATCACCGCGACCACCACCAGCAGCATCGCCAGCGCGATCTGCGCCGCGCCCGGCAAGTCGCTGCGCGTGATCCAGGTGGTGTAGACCGCGACCGTCAGCGTCTGTACGCCGAGGAACTCCGAGGCGCCGATGTCGTTGAGCGTCTCCAGCAGCGCCAGCGCTGCGCCGACCGCGATCGCCGGACGCGCCAGCGGCAGCGCCACGCGCCGGAACGCCGCCGTGCGCCCGGCGCCGAGCGTGCGCGCGGCTTCCAGCAGGCTTGCGGCCTGGGTCATGAACATCGCGCGCGTGGTGATGTAGACATAGGGATACAGCACCAGCCCCAGCAGCACGATGCAGCCGGCGAGGCCGCGGATGTCGGGCAGGCGGAAATCGCGCGGACCGTCGTAGCCCAGCAGCGCGCGGATCAATGATTGCACCGGCCCCAGCGGATGCAGCAGGTCGAGATAGGCGTAGGCGACGATGTAGGTCGGCACCGCCAGCGGCAGCAGCAGCGCCCAGGCCACGATGCCGCGCCCGGGGAAAGCGTAGGCGGTGACCAGCCAGGCGCTGCCGGTGCCGATCGCGACGGTCAGCGCGCCGACGCCGAGCAGCAGCCACAGCGTGTTGCGCGCGGCCTGCGGCAGCACGCTGGCCAGCACGTGCTGCCAGGCATCGCTGCCTTGCGCCGCGGTCCACGCCAGCGCGAGCAGCGGCAGCAGGACCAGCAGCGCGATGAGGAGGGCGGCGAGCTGCCAGCCGTCGATGCGCGTGGCGCGACGGAGGACGGGGGGGGCTGACGACGACATGGCCGACGACATCATGCCCCTGCCGTCCGCGGCAACGCGGGGAAGCGGCAAACCCTGTCGTCGTCATCCCGGCGAAAGCCGGGATCCATTTTGACTTTCGCGTTCAACGCCAGGGGCAACATGGATCCCGGCTTTCGCCGGGATGACGGGACCGGTCGGGATGACGGAACCGGCCGGCATGGTGGGACCAGCGGAAGTGCCATGCCGATCAGGAATCCCCGCCCCGGTCCGTCAGTTGTCGAACCCGACGCGATCGACCAGTTCGCTGGCCTGCTTGCGGTGCTTCGCGATCTCGGTCAGCGGCAGCGCGTCGATCTTCATCTCGCCGAAGCTGGCGACCACCGGGTCGAGCTCCACGCCGGCCTTCACCGGATACTCGTAGTTGGCCTTGGCGTAGAGGCTCTGCGCCTCGTCGGAAACGAGGTACTCGAGCAGCTTCACCGCGTTGTCGCGGTTGGGCGCATGCTTCGCGACCGCCGCGCCGCTGATGTTGACGTGGGTGCCGCCGTCGGCCGCGCCGGCGAACACCGGGCGGATCACCTTGATCGCCTCGCCCCACTGGTGCTGCTCGCTGCCGGGCTCGGCGTTCTTCATGCGGCCGACGTAGTAGGCGTTGGCGATGCCGATGTCGCAGATGCCGGCGAGGATGTCACGCGCCACGTCGCGGTCGCCACCGGCGGCCTTGCGCGCGAGGTTGGCCTTGACCCCGCGCAGCCAGCTTTCGGTCTTCTCCGCGCCGTCGTGCGCGATCATCGCCGCGATCAGGCTGGTGTTGTACGGGTGCTGGCCGGAGCGGATGCAGACCTTGCCCTTCCACTTCGGATCGGCGAGGTCCTCGTAGGCGAAGCCGGACAGGTCGAGGTCCTTGTCGGCGTACAGCACGCGATCGCGCAGCGACAGCGTGAACCACTGCCCGTCCGCGCCGCGCAGGTGCGCCGGGATCGCGGCTTCGAGGATCTCCGACTTCACCGGCTGCACGTGCCCGGCGTCGACCACGTCGAGCAGGTTGCCGGTGTCCACGGTCATCAGCACGTCCGCGACCGAGCGCCCGCCTTCGGCCGACAGGCGCTCCATCAGGCCGTCCTTGAGGAACACGGTATTGACCGCGACCCCGGTCTGTGCGGTGAACGCGTCGAGCAGCGGCTGGATCAGGCCGGGCTCGCGGGTGGTGTAGAGGTTCACCTCGCCGGCGGCGGCGGCACCGGAATCCGGGGCAGCGGTGGTCGCCTGCGGATCCTGCTGGCCGCAGGCGGCGAGGAACAGGGCAAGGCCGGACAGCAGCAGCGCGTGGGCGGCGCGATTCGATCGACGCATCGTCAACTCCTTACGGGTACGGTTGGGGAGTCGGCACTGGCGATGCCGTCGTGCGCGGCGGCTGGGCCGAGTGCGGATTGTACAGCGACGGCGGTTCGTCCAGCCCGGAGTCATTCAGGGGCGCAGGCGCTCGTCCCGTCATCCCACGAAGGCGGGGACCCAGTGTCTTTGCGTCAAAGTCAAAATGGATCCCAGCGTTCGCGGGGATGACGACATCTGGGGTCAGTTAGTCCTCCGCCGAGCATCTCCTTCGCCCGCATCCCGCGGAAACAGCAGCATCGCGTCGCCGTAGGAGAAGAAGCGGTAGCGCTCGCGCACCGCGTGCGCGTAGGCGGCGAAGATGCGCTCCCTGCCCGCGAACGCCGAGACCAGCATCAGCAGCGTCGATTCGGGCAGGTGGAAGTTGGTCAGCAGCGCATCGACGCTGCGGATGCGGTAGCCGGGAAAGATGAAGATGCGCGTCTCGCCGGCGAAAGGATGCAGTTCGCCGTCTTTCATTGCGCTCTCCAGCGCGCGCACGACCGTGGTGCCGACTGCGACCACCCGCCCGCCCGCCTCGCGCGTGCGCCGCACCTGCGCCACGAGCTCCGGGCCGACGTTGAGCCATTCGCCGTGCATGGCGTGCTCGCGCACGTCGTCCA
>JAFAEU010000305.1 GCA_023423855.1 Pseudomonadota bacterium
GGGCAGCGCACGCCAGTAGGCCGCGATGTCGTCGGCCACGGCCGGCTGCTGCTCGCGCTGCGACAGCAGCGCGTCGAACTCGCGCGAGACGCGGGCGCGGTGGCGTTCGACGATGGCGACGAACGCCTCCCAGTCGTCGTGTCCGAGCCCGCGCGCGATGCGCTCGCGGTCGACGGGCGCATCCGGCAGCGCGTGCGTTTGCGCATCGCGCAGCATCTGCAGCCTGTTCTCCAGCCGCCGCAGGAAGCGGTAGTCCCCGGTCAATGCGTCCGCGGCCTCGGCGCTGACCTGCCCGGCTGCGCACAGCGCCCGCAGCGCCGGCAGCAGGCGCGGTTCGCGCAGCGCCAGCTCGCGGCCGCCGCGGATCAGCTGCAGCGCCTGGGCGAGGAATTCGATCTCGCGGATGCCGCCGGGCCCGCGCTTGATGTCGTCGGCCAGCTCCTTGCGCGCGACTTCGGCGGCGATCATCGCCTTCATCTCGCGCAGGCCGTCGAGCGCGCCGAAATCGAGGTAGCGCCGGTACACGAACGGGCGCAGCGCTGCGAGGAAGCGCCGGCCTGCCTCGATGTCGCCGGCGACCGGCCGCGCCTTCTGCCAGGCGTAGCGCTCCCAGTCGCGACCCTCGCGCTGGAAGTAGACCTCCAGCGCCGCGAAGCTCAGCGCGAGGCGGCCGGCGTTGCCGAACGGGCGCAGGCGCAGGTCGACGCGGTGGCAGAAGCCATCGACGGTGACCTCGTCGAGCAGCTTCGCCAGCTGCTGGCCGAGCCGGGCGAAGTAATCCTCGGCCGCGAGCGGGCGTTCCCCATTGCTTTCACCCGCGGATTCGTAGGCGTAGACGAGATCGATGTCGGAGCTGAAGTTGAGTTCGCCGCCGCCGAGCTTGCCCATGCCGAACACGACCAGGCGCACGGGGTTGCCGTCGGCGTCGTGGACGATGCCGTGGCGCCGGGCGAAGTCGCGCTCCAGCGCGTCGAGCGCGACCGTCAGGCACTGCTCCGCAAGCCGGGTGGTGCCGGCGAGGGTGGCGTCGACGTCATCGAGGCCGAGCACGTCGCGCCACACCAGCCGCGCAGATTCCGCGGTGCGGAAGCGGCGCAGCAGGCGCGGCCAGTCGTCGCGCTGGTCCGGATCGAGCGCGGGCGGCGGCAGGGGCTCGGCACCATCGTCGGCTGCGAGTTGCGCGAGCAGGTCCGGCTGCCTGGCGAGCACGTCGATGGCGAAATCGCTGGCGATGGCGACGCGGCGCAAGCGTTCGCGCAGCGAGGCATCGTCGACGAGGCCGGGGAAGCGGGCGAGCGCGCGATCGGCGATGGCGTCTGATTCGGGGCGGGCGGCGTGCATGGGCGGATTGTGGCATCGCTGTTCGCGAGGCCTTGCAGTTGGAGGCCTCCACCCCGGCCCTCCCCCGCAGGCGGGGGAGGGGGCCAAAAGCCGCGGCGTCCTGCTCCCTCCCCCGCTTGCGGGGGAGGGCTGGGGTGGGGGCAAGCGCGCAACAACCGCCGGACCGAAGAACGCACGCCCATCCACGCAACCCCGAAAAAACCCCACAAAAAAGCCCGCTTGCAGTTGCCTGCCAGCGGGCTTTGCTCCCTCCCCCACGTCGGGTGCGGGGGCATCGTGAACGATTCGTTACCCCGGGTGCACGCTGCAGCGCAAAACGATACCGGCGGGTTCACTAAGCCGCGCCGGTCGCGGCCTGCACCGGGCCGCGGGTGCAAACGATTTCATGACGGCCGCGGCCGGCGTCGCAGGTCACGCAGGATCTCGCGCGCGGCGTTGCGCCCGGGCAGGCCGGTGACGCCGCCGCCCGGATGCGTGCCGGAGCCGCACAGGTACAGGCCCGGCAGCGCGCCGCGGTAGTCGCCCTGCCCGAGCAGCGGGCGCGCGCTGAACATCTGGTCGAGGCCGAGCGCGCCGTGGAAGATGTCGCCGCCGACCAGGCCGAACTCGCGCTCGAGATCCAGCGGCGACAGCGCGCGGTAGCCGAGCACGCTGCGCGCGAAGTTCGGCGCGCAGGCGTCGACGGTGTCGATCATCAGCTTGGCCACGGTGTCGCGATGCGCGTCCCAGCCGCCGTCGACCTCGGGATGGACGTGCTGGCAGAACAGGCTGGCGACGTGCTGGCCGGGCCGCGCCAGGGTATCGTCGAGCGTGGACGAGATCACCAGCTCGACGATCGGCGCGCGCGCCCAGCCGGGGTTGTGCGCCTTGGACTTCGCGTCGAAGTAGGCGGTCTCGAAATACCGCAGCGACGGGCCGACCAGGATGCCGCTCTGGTGGTGCGGTTGCAGCTGCGTGCCGGGCGCGGCGGTGAAGTCGGGCAGCTCCGACAGCGCCACGTTCATGCGGAACGTGCCCGAGCCGCAGCGGTAGCGGGCGATGCGCTGCGCGGTGTCGTCGTCGAGGTGCTCGCGCGCGACGAGCTTCGTGTACAGCAGCTTCGGGTTGAGGTTGGAGACCACGGTCTTCGCGCGCAGCTCGCGGCCGTCGGCCAGCGCCACGCCGACCGCGCGGCCGTTGTCCACCAGCACGCGCTCGACCGCGGCGCCGCTATGCACCTGCACGCCGCGCGCCGCGCATTCGGCTGCGATCGCCTGCGTGATCGCGCCCATGCCGCCGATCGCATGGCCCCAGACGCCGGTCTTGCCGTTGACCTCGCCGAACACGTGGTGCAGCAGCACGTAGGCGCTGCCAGGCGTGTAGGGACTGGCGAAGTTGCCGACCACCGAGTCCCAGCCGAGCGCGGCCTTCAATGGTTCGGAATCGAACCAGTGGTCGAGCAGTTCGCCGGCGGACTTGGTGAACAGGTCGAGCAGGTCGCGGCGGCCGCGCAGGTCGAGGTGCTTCAGACGCTTCGCCACGTCGTACGAGGCCAGCCAGTCGGCCAGCGACAGCCGGTCGCCGAGGTTGGGCGGGGTGCGTTGCATCAACTCGCGCAGCACGATGACGACGCGGTCGAGCATGGCGTTGTATTCGCCGAGCCGCTCGAGGTCGCGCGGCGACCACTGCTGCAGCGAAGCGGCGGTGTGCTCGCCGCCGAGCCGGAACGCGCGCCCGTCCGGCAGCGGCAGGAAGTTCGCGTAGGGCCGTTCGACCACGCGCAGGCCGTGTTCGGCCAGGCGCAGGTCGGCGATCACCTTCGGATTGAGCAGGCTGACGGTGTAGCTGGCGGTGGAGTTGCGGAAGCCGGGGTGGAACTCCTCGGTGACCGCGGCGCCGCCGAGCACGCCGCGGCGTTCGAGCACCGTGACCTTCAGCCCCGCGCCGGCGAGGTAGGCGGCGCAGACGAGGCCGTTGTGGCCGCCGCCGATGATCACCGCATCGCAGGTTTGCATACGCCCTCGCCTCCTGGTTGAAGCCGGAGATTATCCCGCGCTTCGGCCCGGGCTACGCGAGGGGAGCGGCAGCCGGTAGCATCGCCCCATTGCATGCAGGAACGTGGACGATGAAGGAACGCTTGCCGCTGTGGGCGCAGGAATGGTTCGAGGTGCTGGTGCCGGCGGCGCAAGCGCTCCTGATC
>JAFAEU010000313.1 GCA_023423855.1 Pseudomonadota bacterium
GCGCCGGGCTCTCTGGCCCGTGCGGCAGCGCTCGCAGCCCGCGCATGTTAATGAGAGCTATTCACAATTGCAACGGAAAATGAACGGGCGTTTTGTCCTATCCGTCGCGGTCGTCGCGGCTCCAGACCCCGCCGTGCTCGGGCCTGCCCGGGAACTTCGCCACCGGCTCGTAGGCCGGGGCGCACAGGGCGCGGCCGTCGCGGATGTCGAAGCGGGCGCCGTGGAGCACGCATTCGATGCTGGCCTCGGCGACCTGGACCTCGCCTGCGGACAGTTCGAAATCCTCGTGGCTGCACTTGTCCTCGAGCGCGTACAGGGCGCCGTCGAGGTTGAACACCACGATGCCGGCGCCGGTGACCTCGTCGAACGCGGTCTTCTTTTCGCCGGGCAGCAGTTCCTCCGTGGCGCAGACGAAGGTCCAGGTCGCGCTCATGCCGGTGCTCCGTCGAGGCGCTTCTCGAGCACCTCGAAGCGCAGGTCGTCGCGCAGCGGGATGCCGTAGCGCGCGTCGCCGTAGGGGAAGGGCTTGAAGATGCCGGTGCGGCGGTAGCCGCGGCGCTCGTAGAAGGCGATCAGCGCATCGCGCAGGTCGATTACCGTCATCCGCATCGCCGGCAGCCGCCACTCCTCGCGCGCGATGCGCTCGGCTTCGTCCAGCAGCCGCTTGCCCAGTCCCGCGCCCTGCAGGTCCGGCCGTACCGAGAACATGCCGAAGTAGCCGAAGCCGTCCTCCTCCGCCACGTGTGCGCAGGCGGTGAGGCCGCCGCCGTCCTCGGCGACCAGCACGCGGCTGCGCGGGCGCGTGAGGTCGGCGCGCAGCACCTCCGGGTCGATGCGGTTGCCGTCGAGGAAGTCGGCCTCGGTGGTCCAGCCGGCACGGCTGGACTCGCCGCGGTAGGCGGAGGTCACCAGCGCGACCAGCGTGGGGATGTCGGTGGGGGTGGCGGCGCGGAAGGTCGGGTCGGGCATGGGCGCATTTTATAGAGCCGGCGCGCAGATACGCCGGATCCGCTGGTTGGCTCTCGCATCAAGTTCACGGCATCGGGGCCATAGCCCCGACCTACCTCTGCTGTCATCCCGAACCCTTCGGCTGCCCTGAGCGCAGCCGAAGGGTTCGGGATGACAAACGGAACCTCAGGCCAGCAGCCGGCGCGCCTTCTGTAGCGCCGCGATGAACGCGTCGATCTCCTCGTGCGTGTTGTAGAACGCCAGCGACGCGCGACAGGTCGCTGCGACGCCGTAGAACTGCAGCAGCGGGTGCGCGCAGTGCTGGCCCGAGCGCACGGCGACGCCTTCGAGGTCGAGCAGGGTGGCGAGGTCGTGCGCGTGCGCGCCCTCGATCAGGAACGAGACCACCGCCGCCTTTTCCGGCGCACGGCCGAAGATGCGCACGCCGCCGACGGCGTCGAGCGCCTGCGTCAGGTGCGCCAGCAGCTCGGTTTCGCGCGCCTCGATGGCCGCCATGCCGACGCCCTGGAGATAGTTGACCGCCGCGCCGAGTCCGACGAAGCCGGCGATGTTCGGCGTACCGGCCTCGAACTTGTGCGGCGGATCGTTGAACACGGTGCCGTCGAAGCTGACTTCCTTGATCATCTCGCCGCCGCCGATGAACGGCGGCATCGCCTGCAGGTGCTCGCGCCGCGCCCACAGCGCGCCGGTGCCGGTGGGGCCGCACATCTTGTGCCCGGTGACGGCGTAGAAGTCGCAGCCGATCGCGGCCACGTCCACCGGCCGGTGCGGCGCCGCCTGCGAGCCGTCGACCACGGTGGCGATGCCGCGCTTGCGCGCCTCGCGGCAGATCTCGCGCACCGGGTTGACCGTGCCGCGCACGTTCGACACGTGCGCCACGGCCAGCAGCTTCACCTCGGGTGTCATCGCGCGCCACAGCGCGTCGAGGTCGAGCGTGCCTTCGGGCGTGATGTCCGCGACCTTGATCGTGGCGCCGGTGCGTTGCGCGACCAGCTGCCAGGGCACGATGTTGGCGTGGTGCTCCATGCGCGAGACCAGGATCACGTCGCCGGCCTTGAGCCGTGGCAGCGCCCACGAATACGCGACCAGGTTGATCGCGAAGGTGGTGCCGCTGCACAGCACCAGCTCGTCCGCGCGCACGTTGAGGAACCGCGCCAGCGCCCTGCGCGAGGCCTCGTAGGCCTCGGTCGCCTCGGTCCCCAGCGCGTGCACCGCGCGGCTGACGTTGGCGTTGTGGCGGCGGTAGAAACCGTCGACCGCCTCGATCACCGCCGCCGGCTTCTGCCCGGTGTTGGCGCTGTCCAGGTACACCAGCGGCTTGCCGTGCACCTCGCGGCGCAGCAGCGGGAAGTCCTCGCGTACACGCGTCCAGTCGATGCGCTCTGCTCCTTCCCCCGCGTGCGGGGGGTGAGGATGATCCGCTTGCGCGGCACTGCCGCGCGGATCATCGGAACGCCCGGCGTGCTGCGCCGGGCCGGACGGGTTGGGATGGGGGGCAGTAAGCGAAGTCATGCGCCTCAACCTCCGAGCGATCCCAGCGCCGCATCGATCCGCGCCTGCAGCACCCCGCGCAGCGCCTCGTCCTCCACCGCCGCCAGCGGCTCGCGGCAGAACGCCGCGGTCAGCAGCTGCTTCGCCTCGCCCTCAGGCAGCCCGCGCGAGCGCAGGTAGAACAGCGCATTGGCGTCGATCTGGCCGACGGTGGCCCCGTGCGCGGCCTGCACCTCGTCGGCGTGGATCACCAGCACCGGCTGGGTGTCGATCTCGGCGTTGGCCGACAGCAAGAGGTTCTTGTTCGACAGCCGCGCGTCGGTGCCGTCGGCGCCTTCGTGGATGGTGATGCCGCCGTGGAACACCGCGCGCCCGCGGCCGGCGCCGATGCCGCGCCAGAGCAGTTCGCAGCGCGTGTCGCGGGCGACGTGCTCGATGCCCAGACGCGTGTCGAGGTGGCTGCGGCCGGCGGCGAGCAGCACGCCGTGGGCGGCCAGCGCCGCGCCTTCGCCTTCCAGGCGCACGTCCAGTTCGTGGCGCGACAGCGCGCCGCCGAGTTCGAGGTCGACGCGGCGGTAGCGTGCCTCGCGCGCGAGCGTGGCGTCGGTGCGGGCGAACAGGGTGGCGCCGTGGGCGGCGTGCTGGATGCGCGCGTGCTCGAGCGTGGCGCCGTCGCCAACCGCGATCGAGACCAGGCTGTTGTCGAGGTGGCGATGGGCGCCGGCGGCGAGGTGGTGCTCGACCACGCGCAGGGTGGCGCCGTCGCCCACTTCGACGCGGTGGCGCAGGTGCCAGGCGAGGTCGCCTTCGGCCGGCGCGCCGACGAAGACGAGGTGGATCGGCCGCGCCACCTGCGCGCCGGCGTCCGCGCGCAGGCTGACGCCGTCGTGCGCGAGCGCGGCGTTGAGGCGAGCGAAGACGTCGTCGCCCGGCGTGCGCGGGGCGTCGTCGGTCTCGGTGATGCCGGCGACGCCGGTGCCGGTCTCGAGCGTCAGCCCCGCCGGCAGCGCGTCGGGGTGCGACAGCGAGGCGTCGAAGCGTCCGTTGACGAACACCAGGCGCGGCGCGGGAATGTCCGCCAGCAGGTCGGGATCGATCGCCGGCGTGGCGATGGCGGCGCCGAAGCTGCGCCGCTCGAGCGCGCGCAGCGAGGTGTATTTCCAGCGCTCGCTGCGCGGGCCGGGCAGGCCGTCGCGCAGGGTGGCGTCGAGCAGGGTGCGGCGGTCGGTGTCGCCACTGAAACCGGCGGCGAGGGATTCGAGCAGGGTGTTCATGCGAAAGCCCCCGATGCCGTCATTCCAGCGAAAGCTGGAATCCATTGGCTTTTGCTGTTCGGCCTGCTGGCAGGGGGATTCTTCTCCCGGGAAAATGGATTCCAGCGTTCGCTGGAATGACGGAGAGAGTGGGGGGCAGGCGGAGGGATGGCGACAGCGGAGCTGTTCATCCGGCCGCCTCCGGCGCGACGCGGTCCGCGATCCACGCATAGCCGTGCTGTTCGAGCTCCAGCGCCAGCTCGGGTCCGCCGGACTCGACGATGCGGCCGTCGGCCAGCACGTGCACCACGTCGGGCCGGATGTAGTCGAGCAGGCGCTGGTAGTGGGTGATCACCACGAACGAGCGGTCCGGCGCGCGCAGCGCATTGACGCCCTCGGCGACGTGCTTGAGCGCGTCGATGTCGAGCCCGCTGTCGGTCTCGTCGAGGATCGCCAGCCGCGGCTCCAGCACCGCCATCTGGAAGATCTCGTTGCGCTTCTTCTCGCCGCCGGAGAAACCTTCGTTGACGCCGCGATGCAGCAGCTTGTCGTCCAGGTGCAGCACCGACAGCTTCTCGCGCACCAGCTTCAGGAACTGCATCGAATCGAGCTCGGCCTCGCCGCGCGCCTTGCGCTGGGCGTTGAGCGCGCTGCGCAGGAAATAGGTGTTGTTCACGCCCGGGATCTCGACCGGGTACTGGAAGGCGAGGAACACGCCGACGGCGGCGCGCTCCTCCGGCTCCAACTCCAGCAGCGGCCTGCCGTCGAACTCGACGCCGCCCGCGGTGACTTCGTAGCCATCGCGTCCGGCGAGGATGTTGCCCAGCGTGGACTTGCCGGCGCCGTTGGGGCCCATGATGGCGTGCACTTCGCCCGCTTTCACTTCGAGCGAGAGGCCTTTCAGGATTTCCTTGCCGGCGACGCTGGCGTGGAGGTCGTGGATCTTGAGCATGGTCATGGTGTCTTGGGTTCAGTCTTCAAGTTGTTCGAGGTCGGCCAGATCCTGCAGGCGGCCGACCGCCTTCTTGTTCTTGCGCAGGTCGTCGAGGCCGATGACCGCGACATCCACGCCCGCCAGCGGCACGATGACGCGGTTCGCGAAGCACTGGTCGAAATCCACGCCGTCGGCGAAGTTGATGAGTTCGATCTTGTTGGGCTCCTCGCCGAGCACGAGCATGGCCCGGGGCTTGCAGAACTCGGCCGGGGCGACTTCCAGGTCGCGGAAGCCGAAGTCGCGCAAGGCCGCGATCAGTCTTCGCGCGTTCTCCTCGGTCCCGCGGAACCAGACATCGAGGTCCCGCGTGTAGCGGACATGGCCATGCACGCCGAGCGCCACGCCGCCGACCACCATGTAGTCGACGTGGTTGCCATCCAGGGCGGCGAGGAAATCGCGCCAGTCGTCACCCAGTGCGGACATGGCGCAGTTCCAGGGTGTGGACGAAATCCGGGTGGCCGCCCTTGAACAGGGCGTTGCCTTCCCGGTGCAGCTTCAGGGTTTCGGCGAGCCGCTCTTCCGGCGGGCGGCTGCGCCAGTAGGCGGAGGCTTTGGCGCCCTGTTCCCCGGGCGGCACGAAGCGCAGGGTGCGAACGATGGCATTCATGGTTCAGCCCACCGAGCCTTCCAGCGATACTTCCAGCAGTTTCTTCGCCTCCACCGCGAACTCCATCGGCAGTTCGCGGAAGACCTGCTTGCAGAAGCCGTCGACGATCAGGCTGACCGCGTCCTCCTCGCTGATCCCGCGCGAGCGGCAGTAGAACATCTGGTCGTCGCTGATCTTCGAGGTGGTGGCCTCGTGCTCGACGGTCGCGCCGGGGTTCTTCACCTCGATGTAGGGGAAGGTGTGCGCGCCGCAGCGCTTGCCGATCAGCAGGCTGTCGCACTGGGTGTAGTTGCGCGCGCCGTCGGCGCCGGCGCCCACCTTCACCAGGCCGCGGTAGGTGTTCTGGCCGCGGCCGGCGCTGATGCCCTTGCTGACGATCTTGCTCTTGGTGCGCTTGCCGAGGTGGATCATCTTGGTGCCGGTGTCGGCCTGCTGGCGGTGGTGGGTGAGCGCCACCGAGTGGAACTCGCCGCTCGAGTCGTCGCCCAGCAGTACGCAGGACGGGTACTTCCAGGTGATCGCCGAGCCGGTTTCCACCTGCGTCCAGGTCACCTTGCTGCGCGCGCCGCGGCATTCGGCGCGCTTGGTGACGAAGTTGTAGATGCCGCCGCGCCCTTCCTCGTCGCCCGGGTACCAGTTCTGCACCGTCGAGTACTTGATCTCGGCGTCTTCCAGCGCCACCAGCTCGACCACCGCCGCGTGCAGCTGGTTCTCGTCGCGCATCGGCGCGGTGCAGCCTTCCAGGTAGGAAACGTAGGCCTTGTCCTCGCAGATGATCAGCGTGCGCTCGAACTGGCCGGTGTGGCCGGCGTTGATGCGGAAGTAGGTGGACAGCTCCATCGGGCAGCGCACGCCCTTGGGGATGAACACGAAGCTGCCGTCGGAGAACACCGCCGAGTTGAGCGCGGCGAAGTAGTTGTCGCCGACCGGCACCACGCTGCCGAGGTACTGCTTCACCAGCTCCGGGTGCTCGGCGATGGCCTCGGACATCGAGCAGAAGATGATGCCCTTCTCGGCCAGCTCCTTGCGGAAGGTGGTGCCGACGGACACGGAATCGAACACGGCGTCGACCGCGACGCCGGCCAGCTTCGCGCGCTCGTGCAGCGGCACGCCGAGCTTGTCGTAGGTGTCGAGCAACTCCTGCGGCACTTCGTCGAGCGACTTGTACTTGGCCTTGGGCGCGGAGTAGTAGCTGATCGCCTGGAAGTCGATCGGGCCGATCCTGAGCTTGGCCCAGTGCGGCACCGGCATGGTCAGCCAGTGGCGGTAGGCGGCCAGGCGCCACTGCGTCATCCACTCGGGCTCGGCCTTCTTGGCCGAGAGCGCGCGGATGACGTCCTCGTCCAGGCCGGGCGGCAGCGAGTCGGATTCGATGTCGGTGACGAAGCCGGCGTCGTAGCGACGGCCGAGCTGCTCGTGGATCTCACGGTTGGCGATGGGTTCTGCGGCGAGTTCGGTGGCCATGGGGCTGCCTATCGTCTATGCGTTGGCCAGGCGCGCGGGGATGCGCCGGGCGGGAGGGGGCGGGGCGTCGTCGAGCATCTGCGCCAGGCTCACCTCGCGCAGCGCGTCGGCCACGACGTCGTTGATCCGGCGCCAGTTGGCGCGCACGCCGCACTGGTGGGAGATGCCGCATTCGCCGTGGTCGAGGCTGCATTCGGTCATCGCCAGCGGGCCTTCCATCGCCTCGACGATCTCGACCAGGCTGATCTGCGCCGCCGGCCGCGCCAGCCGGTAGCCGCCATGCACGCCGCGGAAGCCTTCGACCAGACCGGCTTGCGCCAGTGGCTTGAGCAGCTTGGCGACCGTCGGTGCTTCCAGCCCGGCGCGATCGGCCAGCTCGGCGGCACTGAGCACCTCGCACGGTCGCGCGGCGAGCACGGTCAGGACGACGCTGGCGTAGTCGGTGAGGCGGGTGACCCGGAGCATGGATGCGAATGACTCTCGATAAATTGGACCAAAATTGTACTCTTTCGGGGCGGCGCGCTCAAACGCGGGATTCAGCGCCCGGACACGGATGACGGCTGTCACCCGTGACGGCTGATATCCGCGACTGTCGGGCGTGCCTTGGCTTGCCGATCATGGACCCGTCCAATCGCGGACGACTGGCCAACAGGGAGAGACCAACATGATCGGCACGCACGCACATGCATCGGCGCAGACCTCCGGCCTGGTAAAGGCGGCCTTGATCGCCGGCGGCGTCTTCCTGCTGTGGCGGACGGCGCGCGGACTGCGCAACCTCGGCTGGACTGCATTCGGTCTGGGGATGGCGGCGTACTGGACCGGGTTCTGGCCGTTCTGACGCCGAAAGCGGCAGGCAGG
>JAFAEU010000060.1 GCA_023423855.1 Pseudomonadota bacterium
CCGATTCCTCGTACACGGTGGAGAAGCGCTGGAACGGGCTCAGCCCCTTCGGCCGCGAGGTCATCGCCGAAATGAACCGGCTCGGCATCATGGTCGACGTCTCGCACGTCTCCGACGCCGCCGCCGCGCAGGCGATCGAACTGAGCACGGTGCCGGTGATCGCCAGCCATTCCGCGTTCCGCCATTTCACGCCCGGCTTCGAGCGCAACATCAGCGACGACCTGGCCAAGGCGATCGCGGCCAAGGGCGGCGTGGTGCAGGTGCCGTTCGGCATCGCCTTCGTGAGCCCGCAGGCCGCGTCCGACATGCAGGCGCATTTCCGCGCACGCGCCGAGTTCGACAAGCGCAACGCGGAACTGGCTGCGGCCGGCAAGCCGACGCAGGACCGCAAGGCCTTCGAGGAGGCCTGGGAGCGCGACCATCCGGTGCCGCAAACGCCGATCGAAGCGGTGCTCGACCAGATCGACTACGGCGTACGGCTGATCGGCGTCGACCACGTCGGCCTGGGTTCGGATTTCGACGGCGTCGGCGGCGAACTCGCCGACGGCCTGCGCTCGGTCGCGGACTTCCCCAACCTCGTCGCCGGCCTGCAGGCGCGCGGCTATTCCGACGGCGACATCCGCAAGATCCTCGGCGGCAACCTGCTGCGCGCGTGGGGCGAGATCGAGGCCGGCGCGCAGGCGCGCTGACGCGGCTGCTGCCTCGTCCATACATTCCGGCAAACAACAAAAAACCCCGCATCGCGGGGTTTTTCATCAACGCATCGCGCGACGACTACTCGCCCTTCGCAACCACCTTCTTCACCGCCTTCTTGGCGGGAGCCTTGGTCGCGGCCTTCTTCGCCACCGGCGCGGCGGCGGTGCCGGCGGCCTTGGCCACGGCCTTCGGGCGCGCGTTGCCGTAGCTGGAGGAATAGCGCTTGCCCTTGGCGGTCTTGCGGTCGCCCTTGCCCATTGTCGTGCTCCTGATATCTCTGGATTCGGCTGGAAATTCTACGGCCCACGGGCCGCCGCGCGGGTCCGCGCGAAGCCGCGCAGTCTAGCACGCGGGCCGAACCCGGACGCCATGGCAACCGCTTGCGGGCCTCAGTGCGCGCAGGTGGCGTCGTGCACGTGGCCGTGGTTGAGGCGCAGGTTCACCAGGTGGCCGAGGCCGACCAGGGTCCCGCCCAAGGTCATCGCCACCGCGTGCGGGACCACCGATTCGTGCAGTGGGGCGTAAAGCACGCCGATCCACAGCACCAGCAGTCCCGGCAGCAGCAGTCCGAGCGCCCGGACCGCGCGATGCCGGCGATAGCCCCAGAGCAGGCTGAACGCCCCGAGCAGGCTGGCGAACAGCACGAAACCGAACTCGAAGCCGTCGCTGAGCCACGCGGCGATGCCCAGCGTCGGCAGCGCCGCGATCAGCAGCGGCAGCAGTGCGCAGTGCGCCGCGCAGGCGAGCGAACCCGCCGCGCCGAAGCGGTCGAGCCAGTGGTGACGTTGTCGGGGAGTCATGACCTTCGGGGTGTTGACAGTCGGCCGGGGATTCGACAGTAATAATATAACATCACCGAACCCACCAGGTCACCCCTCCCCATGCCCATCCCGTTCCCCGCGCCTTGCCAACTGTCGCTGGCGCTCGTCCTCGCCCTGTCCACCCTCCCCGCCGCCGCCGAGACCGTGGCGCAGGACGATCCGCGCCACAGCGAAATCAAGGACCTGAACGAGATCCTGGTCCGCGCCACGCCCATCCCCCGGACCGCCGAGGACCTGACCCGGCCGGTCGAGGTGCTGGCCGGCAGCCGCCTCGACGAGGTCCGGTCCAACACCCTGGGCGATACCGTCAACCGCCTGCCGGGCGTGCAGTCGTCCTATTTCGGCCCGGGCGTCGGGCGACCGATCATCCGTGGCCTCGACGGCGCCCGCGTGCAGGTGCTCAACGACGGCCTGGCCTCGGGCGACGTGTCCACGGTCAGCGTCGACCACGCGGTCTCGATCGAACCCTTCCTCGCCGAGCAGATCGAGGTGCTGAAGGGCCCGTCCACCCTGCTCTACGGCAGCGGCGCGATCGGCGGCGCGGTCAACGTGGTCGACGGCCGCATTCCCGAACGCGCCACCGACGCGCCGCTGCAGGGCCGCGCCGAACTGCGCGCCGGCAGCGTCAACGACGAGCGCACGGGCATGCTGCGGCTCGACGGCACTTCCGGCAATTTCGTGTTCCACCTCGATGCGCTGCATCGCGAAAGCAGCGACTACGACATTCCGGGCCATGCCGAGAGCGCCGCGCTGCGCGAGAGCGAACACGGCGAGGAGGATCACGACCACGACCATGACCACGGGGAAGAGGAAGCGGCCTACGGCACGCTGCCGAACAGCTTCGTGCGCACCGACAGCGCCGCGCTCGGCCTGTCCTGGGTGGGCGATCGCGGCTTCCTCGGCGTCGGCGTCAGCCTGTTCAACACCCGCTACGGCGTGCCCGGCCATTCGCACGGGCACGAGGACGAACACGACCATGACCACGGTGACGAGGACGAGGAGGATCACGACCACGATCACGAAGACGAGCACGGCCACGAGGAAGGCGTGCACATCGTCATGGACCAGCGCCGCTACGAGGTCCGCGGCGGACTGGACAACCTCGGCGCCTTCGACACCCTGCGGGTGAAGCTGGCGCGCACCGAGTACACCCATACCGAATACGAAGGCCAGGAAGTCGGCACCGTGTTCGACAACGACAGCACCGAAGCCCGCGTCGAACTGGTGCATCGCGACTGGGCGGGCTGGGACGGCGCCTTCGGGCTGCAGGCCTCGCAGCGCGATTTCCGCGCGGTCGGCGACGAAGCCTTCGTGCCGGCATCGGAATCGCGCGACATCGGCGCGTTCTGGATCGGCCAGCGCAGTTTCGGCGCTGTCGACCTTGAACTCGGGGCGCGCCACGACCGCAACCGCATCGAGGTCGACGAGGCCGTGGCGATCGGTCCCTCGCGCGACTTCGACGCCACCAGCCTGTCGGCCGCCGCGCGCTGGCACTTCGGCGAGGATTTCCACCTCTCGTTCGGCCTCGACCGCGCACAGCGCTCGCCGACTGCGGAAGAGTTGTACTCCAGCGGCCTGCACGTGGCCACGCAGAGCTACGAGTTCGGCAACCCGGACCTGCGTCGCGAGACCGCGAACCGCGCCGAACTCGGCCTGCACTGGCACCACGGCCCGTTCAAGCTCGGCGCCTCGGTGTACGCCGTGGACTACCGCGATTTCGTTTACCTCGCCGACACCGGGATCGAGGACGGCGGCACGCCCGCGCGCGTGTGGAACCAGGCCGACGCGCGCTTCACCGGCGGCGAGTTCGACCTGCAGTGGACCTTTCTCGACAACGGCAGCGGCCGCTGGACCGCGCGCGGCTTCGGCGACGCGGTGCGCGGCCGGCTCGACGGCGAAGGCACGCGCGAGGTTGCGTTCGCCGTGCCGCACGGCGACCACTTCCACAACCATACCGCCGACATCGCGCTCACCGGCAACCTGCCGCGCCTGGCGCCCTGGCGCGCGGGCGCGGAACTGCGCTGGGAGGGCGGCCAGTGGCGCGCGGGCATCGGCGCCATCCGCTACGCCCGGCAGGACCGCGTGGCCGAGCACGAGGACGAGACGCCCGGCTACACCCTGGTCAACGCCAACCTCGCCTGGCACCTCGATACCGCCGGCGGCAATGCGCTGGAACTGTTCGTCGACGGCAGCAACCTGCTCGACGAGGAGGCGCGGCCGCACACCTCGTTCCTCCGAGATCTGGCGCCGCTGCCGGGACGCGGCATTTCCGCCGGGGTGCGATTGTTCTTCTGATCCCGGCATGCGGATCGCGGCGGCGGGTGTCGCCGCGATCCGCCGCCATCCGGCGCTCCCCTTCCCCATACCCTGTCGGGAACTTCTGAAAACCCCGAACTTGTCATTTCGAACGCAGTGAGAAATCTTGCTTTTCAGGCGCCTGGATTGTCCGGTTTCGCTGTTGCAAAGCGCTTCTGGCCACGCTCGAAGCGACAGTTTCTGGAAGTTTCCTGTTGACGCGATGCCGGCGAATATGTGTACATACACGCATGAACGCCGCACCAGCCACCGGAGCCTGCACCTGCTTCAGGCTGCGCAAGCTCAGCCGCCTGCTCTCCCAGCGCTATGACGCGGCGCTGGCGCCGGCCGGGCTCAACGTCAACCAGTTCTCGATCCTGCGCCGCGCGGAACGGCTGCGGCACACGATCGGCAGCCTCGCCGCGGAACTGGGCATGGAGCGCACCACGCTGACGCGCGACCTGCGCCACCTCGTCGACGCCGGCTGGCTGCGACTGGTCGCCGGCGACGACGCCCGCCGCAGGCATGTCGTGCTGACCGCCGCCGGCCGGCGCACGATCAAACGCGCGCTGCCGCTGTGGCGCGGCGTGCAGGACGAGGTGGAATGCGACCTCGGCGCGACGACGGTGGCGAAACTGCATGCCGACCTCGACCGCGCCATGCAGCGGCTCGAGGCGCCCCGATGAACGCGACCGCAACTCCGCGCTACTGGCCGCTGGTGCTCGCGGCCACGGCCACCCTGCTGGTCACGATGGGCATCCGCCAGTCGCTCGGGCTGTACGTGCAGCCGATCGCGGCGGACACCGGCATCGGCATCGTCGCGATCAGCTTCGCGCTCGCGGTCGGACAACTGGTCTGGGGTGCGGTGCAGCCCGCCTTCGGCGCCTGGGCCGACCAGCGCGGCAGCGGCCGCGTGCTCGTGTTCGGCGCCCTGCTGCTGTGCATGGGCATGGCATTGGCGCCGCTGCTGGCCTCGGGCTGGGGGCTGGTGCTGACGCTGGGCCTGCTGTCGGCGGCGGGCGCGGGCGCGGGCAGCTTTTCGGTGCTGATCGGCGCGACCGCCGGCGCCACGCCGGCGCACAAGCGGTCATTCGCCGCGGGCGTGATCAATGCCGGCGGTTCCGCCGGGCAGTTCGTGTTCGCGCCAGTGACGCAGGCCATCATCGGCGCCTTCGGCTGGATGGCCGCGATGTGGGCGATGGCGGTTGCCGCGCTGGCGACGCTGCCGCTGGCCTGGCCGCTGCGCCGCAAAGCCACGGGCACGCGCGCCTCCGGACCAGCGGCGATCGCGGCGCCCGTGGAAGGCGATATCGGTCTGCGCGCACAGCTGCGCGTGGCCGCGCGCGACCGCAGCTACTGGTGCCTGCACATCGGCTTCTTCACCTGCGGCTTCCACATCGCCTTCCTGGTCACCCACCTGCCGACCGAGATCGCGATGTGTGGCTTGTCCGACAGCGTCTCCGCCATGTCGCTGGCGCTGATCGGCCTGTGCAACATCGGCGGCAGCCTCGCGGTCGGCTGGCTGGGGCAGCGCTACCGGATGAAATCGCTGCTGGCGCTGATGTACGCCAGTCGCGCCCTGCTGGTCGGCGTGTACCTGGTCTCGCCGCCGACGCCGCTGACCTTCTACCTGTTCGCCGCCGGCCTCGGCGCGACCTGGCTGGCGACGGTGCCGCCGACCGCCGGCATCATCGGCAAGCT
>JAFAEU010000077.1 GCA_023423855.1 Pseudomonadota bacterium
TGGCGGTGGATGTCCCAGTAGCGCACGGCGTGGCGCAGGAAGCGGCGCCGTTCGTCGTCGTCGAGCGAGCGCCACAGCGCCTCGCCGTGGTGGCGCAGGCGGTCGAAACTCCATTGCCAGGGTTCGCCCGCCGCGACCGCCGCGTCGATGCGCTGCCGCAACCGGCGCCAGCGTTCGCGCACGCCGAGCGGCAGCAGGTCGTCGACGCCGTCGCCGTGCTGCGATCCCGTCCGCGTATGCGACAGCGGCATCAGGCCATGGCGCGAAAGCACGCGGATGCGGCCGCGATGCCCGGCCTGGGCGAGGCTGAGCGCGGCGTCGACCATGCTCAGGCCGGAGCCGAGGATGCAGACGTCGGCATCGGGCGCGATGCCGCGCACCGCGTCGTAGTCCCAGGCCTCGGCCAGGCGCATGCCTTCGTGCCGCAGGTGGCCGGGCAGGGGGCGTGGCGCGTTGCCGATCGCGAGCACGACGTGCGCGGCGCGAAGCCGGGCGCCCGAGGCGAGGTGCACGGTATGGCCGTCGTCTTCGCGCTCGACGTCGACCGCGCGATCGCGCAGGTGCACCAGCGCATCGCGCGCGGGCAGGGCGTCGAGCGTATGGCGCAGGTAGCGGCCGTAGTCGCGGCGCGGGGCGAAGGTGTCGGCGAACGTTGCGGCGTCCGCTTCCGGGCGGTCGCGCACGAGGAAGCGGACGAAGTGGTCCGGCTCCTCGGCGATGGCGCTCATGCGCGAGGCGACCACGTTGAGCAGGTGCTCGGGGCCGTCGGTCGAGTAGGCGGCGCCGCGCGCCAGCAGGGCGTCGGGCTCGACGATCGCGATGCGTGGCGCGGGGCCGTCCCGCATCAGCAGGCGGATCGCGACCAGCGCACCCGCCGCGCCGCCGCCGACGATGACCGCATCGAAAGCCGGGTCCTGCGGGGCCGGGCCGGGCGTCATGCGTTCTGGTGGCCGGGAATCATGGCGGCATTGTCGCATCCGCGTCCGGCGGCGGCGATGCCGACCATGCGCTGAACCGCGGTTCCGCCGGGTTTCGGCTGAGCCGCGCACGGGCGCATGATGCGATTCCGTACACGTATCGCCGACGGCAGGAGACGACGATGAACGCCACGACGCTGACCACCGCCACGCTGGCCGCGATGCTGGCGCTGGCCGGATGCGCGAGCACAGGCAAGCTCGGCGACGCCGAGAAGCTGGCGCTTTACCGGGCGCATGCAGGCGAACCGGTGGACAACTTCAGCTACTTCGGCAGCATCAACGGCTGGACCTCGCTGGGCGACAGCGCGC
Source organism: Pseudomonadota bacterium (assembly GCA_023423855.1). Lineage (GTDB taxonomy): Bacteria > Pseudomonadota > Gammaproteobacteria > Xanthomonadales > Xanthomonadaceae > Luteimonas. Next base: position 1,287 of record JAFAEU010000077.1, read on the forward strand.
TCGCGGTGTGGACCCGGCCGGGGGAAGCCTGGCTGCTCGAACTGCAGGGGCCGTGCATGGACCTGTCGTCCACGCCGGTCATCGGCCTGACCAGCAACATGAATCGTGTCCACGCGCGGTTCGACAAGGTCATGGTGCGCAGTCCGGGGTCGATGAACATCCCCTGCTACATCGGGCAGATCCGGCCGCTGGACGTGAAGACGCTGCGCACATCGGAAAAGGAACTGCGCGAGGCGCGCGCGGAAGAGCGCGAGGCGGCGAAGGAAACGCCGTAGGCGCGGCAACCGGGGATTGCAGGAGCGGCTTCAGCCGCGACCCGCCGCGCTTTCGGATGGATGGTTGCGGCTGAAGCCGCTCCTGCCGGAGGAGGCGGTCAGCCGGCGTTCTTGTCGGCTTCCGGCACGTAGCCGGCGGGCTTTTCGGCGCCGCCGCCGAACAGGAACTTCTGCATCTCGTCTTCGAGGAAGGCGCGATGTTTGGGATCCAGCGGCGACAGCCGGTTCTCGTTGATCAGCATGGTCTGGTGCGCAAGCCATGCGGCCCAGGCCGACTTGCCGATGTGCGCGAACACACGCTTGCCCAGTTCGCCGGGCCAGGGCACGAAGTCGAGGCCGTCGGTTTCGCGCTGTTCGTAGTCGCAGAAGACGGTGCGGGGCATGGCATTCGTTCCGGAAGTGCGGTGCTGCATTGTAGGAGCGCCTTCAGGGAACTTCTAACAACTGTCATTCCGAACGTAGCGAGAGGCGCTTTGCAACGGCGAAGCCGGTCAATCCAGGCGCTTGAAAGGCAAGATTTCTCACTGCGTTCGAAATGACAAAACTGGGGGATGTAGAACCCCTTTGAGGCGCGATACTTTTTTCCGACGCTCAAGCAGCCAGCGAGGGCGTCGCGCCGGAAGGCGCTCCTACGGCGGGAGCTGTTTTTCCAGCAGGGTGCGGATGGGCGCGGGGATGCCGAGCGAGCGCAAGGCCTCGCGCGGGACCCAGCGCAGGTCGTCATTGTCGTGCACCGCTGCCTTCAGCGCGATCGCGCGCCACGACAGCGGCTGCAGCGTGAGCCGGTAGTGGGTGAAGCCGTGGGCGATGGCATCGAGCGCCGTGGCCTCGTCGTAGCCGTCGCCGACGTGGTCGGCGAACCAGGCGCGGGCGCCGTCGTGGTCCGGGTGCTCGGGCAGCGACCACAGCGCGGCCCAGATGCCGGTCGGCGGCCGGCGCTGCAGCAGCACGCGGCCGTCCGCGTCGCGCAGCAGCAGCGCGAGCGCGTGGCGTTCGGGCAGCGGCTTGCCGGGCTTGGGCGTGGGCAGGTCGTCGACGCGGCCTTCGCGCAGCGCGATGCAGTCGTGCTGCAGCGGGCACAGCACGCAGGCCGGATCGTGGCGCGTGCACAGCGTCGCGCCGAAATCCATCTGCGCCTGGGTGTAGTCGGCCATGCGCCCCGCGGGCACGGCGCGCACGTGGTCCTGCGCGATCGACCACAGGCGCTTCTCGATCGCGGGCGTGCCGGGCCAGCCTTCGATGCCGTGCACGCGGCACAGCACGCGCTTGACGTTGCCGTCGAGGATCGGGAAGCGCTCGCCCCAGGCCTGCGCGAGGATCGCGCCGGCGGTGCTGCGGCCGATGCCGGGCAGGGCGAGCAGGGCGTCGAAGTCGCGCGGCAGGTCGCCGCCATGCAGTCCGACGCACTGCTTCGCGGCGGCGTGCAGGTTGCGCGCGCGGGCGTAGTAGCCCAGGCCCGACCACAGTGCGAGCACCTCGTCGAGCGAGGCCGAGCCGAGCGCGCGCACATCCGGCAGGGCGGCGACGAAGCGCTCGAAGTACGGCAC
>JAFAEU010000102.1 GCA_023423855.1 Pseudomonadota bacterium
TGATGCCCATCGTCAAGGCCAATGCCTACGGCCATGGGCTGGTACCGGTGGCGCGCCACCTGCAGGCGCAGGGCGCGGAACGCTTCGGCGTGGCGTTCGTGGAGGAGGGCATCGCGTTGCGCGAGGCCGGGATCCGCGTGCCGATCCTGGTGCTGGGCGGGATCTTCGCGCCGCAGGTCACGCAGTTCCTCGCGCACGATCTCGAGATCACCGTGTCCTCGCTGTCCAAGCTGCGCCAGGTGGAGGCGACCGCGGAAGCGATGGGCCGCAGGGCGGCGATCCACCTGAAGATCGACACCGGCATGGAGCGGATCGGCGTGCACAGCGACTCCGCCGGGCCCTTCATCGAGGCGGCGGTGCGCTCGCGCTGGTGCGAGGTCCGGGGCGTGTATTCGCACCTGGCCTGCGCCGACGACCCGGCGTCGCCGATGACCGCGCTGCAGCTGGAGCGTTTCCTCGAGGCCTGCGGGCATTTCGAGCGCCTCGATGCGCCGATGCCGGTGCGCCACCTCGCCAACTCCGGCGGCATCCTGCATTTCCCGGAGACGCACCTGGACATGGTGCGGCCCGGCATCCTGCTCTACGGCGTGCTGCCGGATGCGGATGCGCGCGCGGAGGTGGCGGTGCGCCCGGCGCTGTCGCTGGTCTCGCAGGTGGTGTACTTCAAGGTGGTGCGGGCGGGCCGCAGCGTCGGCTACGGCGCGACCTGGACGCCCGGGCGCGACACCCGCGTGATCACGGTGCCGATCGGCTACGGCGACGGCTGGCCACGCGCGCTGTCCTCGCGCGGGCAGGTGCTGATCCGCGGCCGGCGCCATCCGCTGGTCGGCCGCGTGTGCATGGACCAGTTCATGGTCGACATCGGCGGCGACAGCGCCTTCAACGAGGATGCGGTGGTGCTGGTGGGCGAACAGGACGGCGAGGCGATCCGCGTCGAGGAGGTGGCCGGCGCGGCCGGCACGATTCCCTACGAGATCCTCGTGCAGCTCAACGAGCGCATTCCGCGCGAATATCGGGGCGGCCGGGCGGCCGGGTGACGCCGGCGACGGCCCCCACCCCAATCCTCCCCCCGCATGCAGGGGAGAGGGCAGCACAAATTGACGCTTCCAACGGCCACGTGATTCACTCGGCCTCCCGCACGGGAGGGTGCATGGCCACGAACACACCGCGCCAACGCGCGCGCCGCGAAGCGATGTCCAGGGTCGACACGGCGTGGCTGCGCATGGAACGCCCGACCAATCCGATGATGATCACCGGCGTGCTGATGCTGGCCGAGCCGATGTCGCTGGCCAGGCTCAAGCGGGTGGTCGCCAAGCGCTTCCTCGCCTACGCGCGTTTCCGGCAGAAGGCGGTCGACGGCGCGGCCGGCGCCGCCTGGCAGGACGACGAGCACTTCGACCTCGACTGGCACGTGCGCCTGTCGGCGCTGCCGGGCCGCGGCGACGGTCGCGGCGCGCGCGGCGAGGCCGCGGAGAAGCGCGCGCTGGAGCGCTTCGTCAGCCAGATGGCCTCGAGCCCGCTCGACAAGGGCCGGCCGCTCTGGCAGTTCCACCTGGTTGAACGCTACCGCGGCGGCTCGGCGCTGGTCGCGCGCATCCACCACAGCTACGCCGACGGCATCGCCCTGGTGCAGGTGCTGCTGTCGCTGACCGACACCGCGCGCGATCCCGGCAAGGACAAGGCGCTCGCCCGCGCCTGGCTCAAGCAGGACGGCGCCGAGGTCGCGCGCCGGGTCGGCGCGGTCGAGCGCTACACCAAGCTCGGCGGCCGGGTGTTCGGCAAGGGCATGGAGATGGTGCAGGACCCGGGGCTGGCCGGCGTGCTTGCGCGCGAGGGCGGCGAGATCGCCAAGGAACTGGTGCAGGCGCTGGCCCTGCCGGACGATCCGCCGTCGATCCTGCGCGGCGCGCTCGGCGTCAGCAAGCGGGTTGCCTGGGCCGAACCGCTGGACCTGGACGAGGTGAAGGCGGTCGGCCGCGCCTGCGACTGCACCGTCAACGACGTGCTGATGGCCGCCGCCGCCGGCGCGCTGCGCAGCTACATGCTCGACCGCGGCGAGGCGGTCGACGGCCTGAACCTGCGCGCGACCGTACCGGTCAACCTGCGCCCGCTGGAGCACGCGAAGAAGCTCGGCAACCACTTCGGCCTGGTATTCCTCGATCTTCCGGTCGGCGAGGGCAATCCGATCCGGCGGCTGGAGTACGTCGCCGAGTGCATGAATCAGTTGAAGAAATCTCGACAAGCAATTGTCGCATATGGACTTCTTGCGGCACTCGGCATGGCGCCGCAGGCGCTGCAGGAGCTGGCGCTGGAGCTCTTCAGCCGCAAGGCGACGGCAGTGGCGACCAACGTGCCCGGGCCCCAGCAGCCGCTGTACCTCGCCGGCTGCCGGGTCTCCGAGCTGATGTTCTGGGTGCCGCAGACCGGCTCGATCGGCATCGGCATCTCGATCCTGAGCTACAACAACCGCGTGCATTTCGGCCTGATCGCCGACGGCCGCCTGGTGCCGGATCCGGACGCGGTGATCCGGCGCTTCCGGCCCGAGTTCGAGAAGCTGCTGTACCTGGCGATGATGGGCAACTGGGACCGGCGGCTGGACTCGGTCGATGCCGACGCGCTGCTCGATCCGTTGCACGAGCCGGCGTCCGGGGAATCCTGAACGCGGCCGATACTGCCGGCGCCGGAGGGCCTTGTTCGTCACCCGCCGTTGCCGCCGCGCGTGGTTAGCTGTCGGCCCCATTCATCACGCGGGATCGTCGCCCGCGACCAGAGGAGACCGCCCCATGCGCAACAAGACCGCGATCGCCGTTTCGGCCGTCCTCGCCGGCTCGATGCTGTTGGCCAGCTGCGCCAGCTACACCGGCCAGACCAGTGCCCCCGACGATCACAACCGGACCCGCAACAACGCACTGATCGGCGCCGGCATCGGCGCCGTCGCCGGCCTGCTGAGCGGCAGTGACGCCACCGAGCGGCGCCAGCGCGCGCTGGTCGGCGCGGGTGTCGGTGGCCTCGCGGGCGGCGCGATCGGCGCCTACCAGGACCGCCAGGAAGCCGAGCTGCGCCGCCAGACCGCCGGCACCGGCATCCAGGTCGACCGCGAGGGCGACGTGATCAAGCTCAACCTGCCCGACGGTGTGACCTTCGACTTCAACAAGTCCGACCTCAAGCCGCAGTTCTATCCGGCGCTCAACAACGTCGCCAGCACGCTGGCCGAGTACAACCAGACCATCGTCGAGGTCTCGGGCCATACCGACAGCATCGGCACCGACGCGGTCAACCAGCGCCTGTCCGAACAGCGCGCCGCCTCGGTGGGCAACTACCTGATCGGCCAGGGCCTGCAGCGCGAGCGCTTCGAGATCGTCGGCTTCGGCAAGCGCCACCCGATCGCCGACAACAGCACCGAGCAGGGTCGTGCGCTCAACCGCCGCGTCGAGATCCGCGTGGTGCCGCTGCAGGGCTGATCCCCCCGGCACCGCCCGAGTACCGCAAGGGCCGCGCAAGCGGCCCTTGTCCTTCCAGGCCCTCGATGCGGTTGGGGGCGGGAGATCCGTAGGTCGGGGCTACGCCCCCGACGCGTGGCCATCGACCGCCATGCATGGTCATCGGTGGCCAAGGCGTCGGCCATGTAGAGCCTGCCCCGTGCTCGATACGGGGGGCGACCTACGCCATTCCACGCCCTTGATCGCGAAAAGGCGTCAGACGTACCTCATCTCCTGCACGGCCGCCGCCATCCGCCGCAGGTTGCGCATGTTCAGCCCGTCGGCCTTGCCGCCGTGCCCGCAGCCGTTGGCCTTGTGCGGCTTGCACAGCAGGCATCCGCCGCGACG
>JAFAEU010000118.1 GCA_023423855.1 Pseudomonadota bacterium
CTCGACGTGTCCCGCCGCTTCACGCAGCGGCCGATGGTGGTGGCCGGCTATTCGCTCGGCGGCAACTTCGCGCTGCGCCTGGCGCTGCGCGCGCCCGACGCCGGCCTGCCGCTGCAGCGCGTGGCCGCGGTCTGCCCGGTACTCGACCCGGCGCGCACGATGCGCAAGATGGAAGACGGGCTGTGGTTCTACATGCGCTATTTCGAGCGCAAGTGGCGCAGTTCGCTGCTGCGCAAGCGCGAACTGTTCCCCGAGCGCGTCGGCTTCGACGACGCCACCCTCCGGCTCGGCATGCGCGAGCTCACCGAATGGCTGGTGCAGCGGCACACCGACCTCGGCACCATCGACGCCTACTTCGACGGCTACTCGGTCGCCGGCGACCGCCTGCGGGCGCTGCAGGTGCCGGCCCACATCCTGATGGCGGCCGACGACCCGGTGATCCCGATCGACGAATTCCGCGCGCTGGCCTTCCCGGACATGGCGCGCGTGGAAATCGTGCCCTGGGGCGGGCACTGCGGCTTCCTCGAGGACGCGCGCTTCGACGGCTACGCCGAACGCTGGGCGGCGGCGCGGCTGGCGGCGGCCGCGTCCGGCTGAGCCCGCGCTATCCTGAAGGCCGGCACCTTCGGGAGACTCCGATGCAGATCCGCAGCGACAGCTTCGAACCCCGCGGCGCGATTCCGGCCGAATTCGCCCTGGGCGCGCCCGATGGCTTCGGCGGCAACCGCAATCCGCACCTGGCCTGGGACGACGTGCCCGACGGCACGCGCTCGTTCGCGCTGCTGTGCATCGACACCGATGCGCCGACCGATCGCTCGCTGGCCGGGAAGGAAGGCGTGGACATCCCGGTCGCGCATCCGCGCGGCGACTTCGTGCACTGGGCGATGATCGACATCGCGCCGGACGTGCGCGGGATCGCGGCCGGCAGCGCCAGCGACGGCGTGAGCAAGGGCGGCAAGCCGGCGCCACCCGGTCCGGCCGGCACGCGCCAGGGCCTGAACGACTACACCGGCTGGTTCGCCGGCGACGCCGACATGGGCGGCGACTGGCTCGGCTACGACGGCCCGTATCCGCCGCCCAACGACCTGCGCGTGCACCGCTACTTCTTCCGCGTGTTCGCGCTGGATGTCGCGGCACTGGACGTGCCGGCGAAGTTCACCGCCGGCGACGCGCTGCGCGCGATGCAGGGGCACGTGCTGGCCGAGGCGGCGGTCTACGGGACGTATTCGCTCAATCCCTCGGCGCAAGGCTGAATCGCGGGCCAGCCGCAACGCCTCAGGCCCCCGGCTTCACGCTTTCCGACTCCACCACCATGTCGAGCACGTAGGCGATCGACGCGCCATCGGCCGGCGGGTTCGCGACCTCGTAGCGCTTGAGCCGCAGCACGTTGCGCACGCCGGGTTCGTGGGCATAGCCCTCGATGTCCTGGTAGAGGTATTCCCATTCGCCGGTCTTTTGCTTGATCCCCTTGTCGTCGTAGGTGATCTCGCGCACGTGCAGGCAGCGGTAGTCCGGCATCATCGGGTGGTGGCAGGGCACGCGCTCGGCCGCGACCTCGAGGAATACGCGCTCGCCCTCGCCCCCGTATTTCGTCTCCGCGGTGGGCGCGCCCGCGAACGTCAGCCGGTCGCCGCCGGCGGTGGTCAGCACCAGGCGGCCGTCGTCGCCGGTCGCGAGCGTGCCCGCGCCGGCCAGGCGCGCGCCGATCGCCTCGTCGGCGGCCATCAGCGCACCGCCGCCGCAGAACTTCTTGGTCTGCGCCAGCGCGCCGACTTCGAAGCGATCGCCGGACAGGGTGTAGCCGCCGCTCATCTGGTTGCAGCCGCCGCTGACCGAGACGCGGCCGTCGGCGAAATCCAGCTGCAGCGGCTGGTCGGGGGCCGGGAACAGCGCGTCGATGCGCTGGCCGCCGGCATCCACCGCATCGGCGAGCCGCCAGTGCGAGGCCGCCAGCGCTTGCGCATCGAGGGCGGGCGTGGCCGGCGCCGCCGCGACGCCGGCGGGCGGCGGCGTTTCCGCGGGCGGGTTCGAGGGAGTGCAGGCCGCCAGTGCAATGGCCAGCGACAGCAGGGGGATGGCGGGGCGCATGGCGATCTCCTTCCGGTCGGTTGCGTGCGGGGGCTCGGCGCCAGCGTACGCCATCGCGGCGAAACGGAGCGTGGAGCCGCGTCGCGATTGTCGATCCGGCGCCCCGCCGTTCGTCGTCACCGTGAAAGCGCGATCCCGCCCTTCCACACAGGAGTCCATGATGCCCCGCCAGATCTTCGTCAACCTTCCGGTCAAGGACCTCGACGCTTCGGTGAAGTTCTTCACCGCGCTCGGCTTCGGCTTCAACCCGCAGTTCACCGACGAGAACGCGACCAGCATGATCGTCGCCGACGACATCTTCGTGATGCTGCTCGTCGAACCCTACTTCCGCACTTTCATCGACAAGCCGCTGGCCGACGCGCACGCGCAGACCGAGGTGCTGGTCTGCCTGTCCTGCGACAGCGATGCCGAGGTCGACGACCTGGTGGCGAAGGCGGTCGCGGCCGGCGGCAGGGCGCACCGCACGCCGCAGGACCATGGCTTCATGTACGGCCACGGTTTCGAGGACCCGGATGGCCACGTCTGGGAGCTGGTGCACATGCGGGAACTGCCTGCGTGAACGCGAGCCGGCCGGGGCGTCGGCGGCGGGAGGCATGGCGATGAGCCTGCTCGGCCTGCTGGTGCGGCGCGCCAGCGCGCACGCGTGCGTCGTGCCCGTCGACGCACCGCAGCGCGAGGAGCCGCCATCGCCGGCCGGGCGAGATGGACCTGCCGCGCGCGCGGGCGAAGCGCGGGGGCCGCTTCCCGGCGGCGACCCGCCGCGCGACACCGGGCCCGGAGCCTGCCCGTGACCTTCGCGGCTTGCATCGCGCTTGCCCGCAGTGCTCTGATCCGGAGCCATGCACGCACCGGACCCGCAGCGCAGCATCGACGCCGTCTGGCGCAACGAATCGCCCAAGGTGATCGCGGCGCTGATGCGCATGGTGCGCGACATCGACCTCGCCGAGGAGCTGGCGCAGGACGCGCTGGTCACCGCTCTGGAGCGCTGGCCCGCCTCGGGCGTGCCTGACAACCCCGGCGCCTGGCTGATGGCCGCCGCGAAGAACCGCGCGATCGACCACCTGCGGCGCAACCAGCTGCTGGCGCGCAAGCACGCGCAGATCGCGCACGAACTCGAAGGCCTGCACGACGAACTGCACGAAGCGCGCGAGGCGGCGCACGACGACGACATCGGCGACGACCTGCTGCGGCTGATCTTCGTCGCCTGCCATCCGCTGTTGTCGATGGAGGCGCGCGTGGCGCTGACCCTGCGCCTGCTGTGCGGCCTGGCCACCGACGAGATCGCGCGCGCGTTCCTGGTGCCGGAGGCGACGGTCGCGCAGCGCATCGTGCGCGCCAAGCGCACGCTCGGCGAGGCCGACGTGCCGTTCGAGGTGCCGCGCCGGGAGGAGCTGCCGGCGCGGCTGTCGGCGGTGCTGGGCGTGGTCTACCTCGTGTTCAACGAAGGCTATTCGGCGACCGCGGGCGAGGACTGGATGCGGCCTGCGCTGTGCGAAGAGGCGCTGCGGCTCGGGCGCCTGCTGGTCGGGCTGGCGCCGGCGGAAGCCGAGGCGTCCGGATTGCTCGCGCTGATGGAACTGCAGGCCTCGCGCCTGCGCGCGCGGGTCGACGCGTCCGGCGAGCCGATCCTGCTGCTGGAACAGGACCGCGCGCGCTGGGACCGCGATGCGATCAAGCGCGGGCTCGGGGCATTGGACCGCGCCGAACGGCTGGCGCGCGAACGCGGCCCGTACACGCTGCAGGCGGCGATCGCGGCTTGCCATGCACGTGCGGCCGCTGCCGGCGACACCGACTGGACGCGCATCGTCGCGCTGTACGACGAACTCGTCGCGCTCGCGCGTTCGCCGGTGGTCGAACTCAACCGCGCGGTCGCGGTGTCGATGCGCTCCGGGCCGGAGGCCGGGCTGGCGCTGGTCGACGCGCTGGCGGACGCGCCGGCGCTGCGCAACTATCACCTGTTGCCGGCGGTGCGCGGAGACCTGCTGCAGAAGCTGGCCCGCCACGACGAAGCGCGCGCCGAGTTCGAACGCGCCGCCGCAATGACCCGCAACGAACGCGAGCGTGCGCTGCTGATCGCGCGTGCTTCGGGGCCGTGAGCGGGCATCGACGGGCGCGACCAGGGAGTACGCAGGCCTCGCGTCCAACCCCGCCTACTGCATCGAATGCAGCCCGATCATGTTGCCCTCGCTGTCGAAGGCCAGCACGATGAAGCCGTACTCTCCGATCGACATCTTGCCGCGATGCACGCGCCCGCCGGCCGCCGCCACGCGGTCGCCGGTCGCACCGCAGTCCTCGCAGGCGAAATAGACCAGGCTGCCGCCCGGCCCCGAGGGCGCGCCGGGCATGTGGCACAGCGCGCCGTTGGCGCCGTAGCGGTCCATGTCGCCGGGGAAGGACCACATCTCCAGGCCGTCGTCCTGACCGTCCGGCAGTTTCAGCGGTTCGAGCGCGATGCCGAGCACGGCCTCGTAGAACGCGCGCGCCCGCGCCATGTCCTGCACGTAGATCTCGAACCAGTTGACGCTGTTGACCTCGGCCATGCCGTTTTCTCCTCTGCCGCAAGTGGGTGGACCTACATCGCCACGATCGACTTGAACCCGCCCCACATCATGCGCCTGGCGTCGAACGGGGGCTTCGCCTTGTCCGGCATCATCGCCTCGATGCGCGGATCGGCCATGACCTTCCTGTTGACGCTGTCGCGATGCCGGCGCGAGCGGTAGACGATGTACGAGAAGGCCACCACTTCGCCCTTCTTCAGCTGCACCGCCTGCGGGAACGAGGTCAGCTTGCCGGGCTGCACGTCGTCCTCGACGCATTCGATGTACTGCAGCGCGCCGTACTCCATCCAGACCTTGCCGGCCTTGCGCGCCATGCGCCGGTAGGCGGCGAGGTTCTTCTTCGGGATCGGGATCAGGAAACCGTCGATGTAGGCCATGTGGTGGCTCCGTGGGTTGCGGGATTGGATGGCGCTCGCGGCGCCATGTCCTTGACGACGAACGATGACGCGCCGGATCGACAAGCGTGCGGCCTTCCGTCGGAAGACCGCACGTCGTCCCCGCGAAGGCGGGGACCCAGTGTCTTCCGCCTCTCGCTTCCGAAATCCGTAAAGGCTGCGCATGGCCCGCTTGCCGGAGCCAAAGACGTTGGGTCCCCGCCTTCGCGGGGCCGACGGTGGAGGAAGGTGCGCGCTTGCCCTGTGCCTGCCGGCTCAGTCGCCGGCCGGCAGCCACAGCAGCAGCGCGGCGCCGAGCACGATCCGGTACACCGCGAAGCCGGTGAAGCGGTGCTGCTTGATGTAGCCCAGCAGCCACTTCACCACGACGAAGCCGGTGACGGTGGCGGCCGTGAACGCCAGCGCGACGTCGCCCCAGGCCTCGCCGCCGAGGCCGCCGTCCTTCCACAGTTCGAGGAAGGCGTAGGCGCTGGCCGCGAACATCGTCGGGATGCCGACCAGGAACACGAATTCGGTCGCCGCCGAGCGCCGGCCCAGGCCGGCCAGCATCGCCATGAAGATCGCCGCGGCCGAGCGCGAGGTGCCGGGGAACACGCCGGCCACCACCTGCGCCAGCCCCACCAGCACCGCCACCGTCCAGGTGACGTGCACGCCGTCGCCGCGGCGCTCGGCCATGCGCTCGGCGAAGATCATCCAGATGCCGCCGAGGATCAGCGCCCAGGCGACCGGCGTCACCGTCTCGGGCAGCTCCCATCCCGCCAACCGCACCGGCAGGCCGACCAGGGCGGTGACCAGGAAGGCGGCGGCGAGCTTCATCGCGTAGTCGCGGTTGGCCGCGTCGCCGAGCCCGGTCGCCAGCTCCCGGATCCGCCGCCGGAACACCAGGGTGATGGCGAGGATCGCGCCGGCCTGGATGACGATGTTGAAGAAGTC
>JAFAEU010000126.1 GCA_023423855.1 Pseudomonadota bacterium
ACCCCGCCCTGGTCGAACCGCTGCCGGAAACGCCCTGAGACGCCGGAGCACCTGCGGGAGCGCCTTCAGGCGCGACGCTTTGATGCGGACGCCGGACTCGGGACGACCCTGAAGGCCTCCCGCGGAACGATGGGAGGTTCATCCGCGACGGGATGCCGGGCCGCGCCGGCCGGCGTGGAGTATCCTGAGCGTTCCTCACGGTTCGGCGGGAACATGCAATGGGTAGTTTCAGCATCTGGCATTGGCTGATCGTGCTGGTCGTGGTGCTGCTGATCTTCGGCACCAAGCGCCTGCGCGGCGCCGGCCGCGACCTGGGCGAGGCGGTGAAGGGCTTCAAGAAGGGCATGGGCGACGACGACGACAAGCCCGCCGGCGAGCTCGACCACCAGTCGCAGTCGCAAGAGCGCGACGGCACCGTGTCGGGCAAGCCCCGGCAGGACGACACCGTTTCGCGCTGACGCCGCGGGACCGCGGCCGCCGCCATGTTCGACATCGGTTTCACCGAACTGCTGCTGATCGCGGTGGTCGCCCTGATCGTGCTCGGGCCCGAGCGCCTGCCCAAGGCGGCGCGCTTCGCCGGGCTGTGGGTGCGGCGCGCGCGCGCGCAGTGGTACTCGGTGAAGTCGGAGCTCGAGCGCGAGCTCGCCGCCGAGGAACTCAAGCGCAGCCTGCACGATGCAAAGCAGGCCGCGACCGACCTGCACAAGACCATGCAGGAAACCGAGGCCGAGGTGCAGGCCAAGGTGCGCGCGGCCGAGGACGAGGCGCGCCGCGAGATCGAGGGCCTGCGTCGGCAGGCGACCTCGGGCCTCGTCGCTGAGCCCCCACAGGAGGATGCGCCGGCGCCGGTGGACGCCGCGGAACCCGCCGCCCTCCCGGAACCGGAGCCGCCGCAGGACATCGCGCAGCCGCAAGACGACGCGCCGCACCAGCCCGACCTGCTCGGCGGCGCGGCGGACGACACGGACGGGGACGATGGCCGGCAGCGCTGAGCACGACGAGGGCGAAAGCAGCCTGATCGACCACCTGGTCGAGCTGCGCTCGCGCCTGCTGCGCGCGATCACCGGCCTGGTCATCGCGCTGGTCGCGCTGCTGCCGTTCGCCAACCGCCTCTACGGCTGGTTCGCGCAGCCGCTGCTCGACAAGCTGCCGCAGGGCGCACAGCTGATCGCGGTGGAAGTGGCCTCGCCGTTCTTCGCGCCGCTCAAGCTGGCGTTCTTCGCCGCGGTGCTGCTGACCATGCCGTGGCTGCTGTACCAGGCCTGGGCCTTCGTCGCGCCCGGCCTGTACAAGCGCGAGAAGAAGCTTGCGCTGCCGCTGCTGGTGTCGGCGGTGCTGCTGTTCTACGCCGGCTGCGCGTTCGCGTTCTTCATCGTGCTGCCGGCGGTGTTCGGCTTCCTCACCGCGATCACGCCCGAGGGCGTGGCGATGATGACCGACATCAACGCCTACCTGAACTTCGTGCTGGTGATCTTCCTCGCCTTCGGCATCAGCTTCGAGCTGCCGGTGGCGCTGGTGATCCTGGTGCTGCTGGGCTGGGTGACGCCGGCGCAGTTGCGCGAATGGCGCGGCTACGCCATCGTCGGCATGTTCATCCTCGCCGCGATCATCACCCCGCCCGACGTGGTCTCGCAGCTGCTGCTGGCGATCCCGATGTGCCTGCTGTACGAGGCCGGCATCATCGCCGCGCGCATGGTCGCGCCGAAGGACGCCGAGCGCGCGGCCGACGCCGACGAGGCGTGAGCGGCGCGGCCACCGCGTCGGCCCAGGTCCCGGCGAAAGTCCCGGCGCCGTTCGCGCGCCGCTGCGCCGCCTGGTCGATCGACATCGCGGTGGTGCTGCTGGCCACGGCGATGCTTTGCATGGCGCGCATCCGCGACGGCGGCGCGCGCATCGCCGCCGCGTTCGACGCGCTGGCGCAGTCGATGGCGCGGGCGATGGCCGACCTGCTCCACGGCGCGACGCCGCTGGAACTCGCGCGGCAATGGCTGGCCGACCCGCGGCAGCGCGAAGCGATCACGGCACTCTCCGACGCGATCGCCGCCACCGTCTTCCCGCCCCTGCTGGCCGCCACGCTGCTGGCGCTGGCCTGGTTCGCGCTGTCCGAGGCCTCGCCGTGGCAGGCCACGCCCGGCAAGCGCCTGCTCGGCCTGCGCGTGGTCGACGCCGGCGGCGCGCGCATCGGGCTCGTGCGCGCAACCGGGCGCCATCTTGCCGGCACGCTGTCGTGGATCACGCTCAACATCGGCCACCTGATGGCGCTGCTCCCGCCGCAGCGGCAGGCGCTGCACGACCGCATCGCCGGCACGCATGTCGTGCAGGAAAACGCCGACGCACGACTGCCCGCGTGGGCGAGCGCCTGGCTGGTCCTGCAGGTCGTGCTGGCCGTCGCCGCGACAGCCTGGCTGTTCCTCGCGGCCAATGCCGCCATGCAGCGCGCCTTCGACGCGCTGCTGTAACGCAACTCCGCTCGTCATCCCCGCGCGAAGGCGGGGATGACGGCTGAGGCGTCAGAGCTCGACCTGGTTGCCCGGCAGCGGTGGCGGCGCCACCGGTTCGGCGCAGATGTCACGCCACATGTGGTACATGACGCCGAACATCACCACGTACATCAGCAGGATCATGCCCAGGTACACCGGCGCGACCAGCAGCATCGCCAGCACCGGATGCACCAGCCCGCCGACCAGCGCCAGCAGGCCGCCCACCAGCGCCACCACCAGCATCAGCGCGAACAGCGCGATGATCGACAGGATCGCCATCACCACGATCGGCAGCAGGTTCTTCAGCGAGCCGGCCAGGCCGTCGCCGATCGCCGCGAACACCCCGCGCCCGCCCAGCGCCACCTGGCCGAAGCCGATCGCATAGGCGCCGCCGAGGAACAGGCCGAACAGCAGGCCCAGCGCCATCACCATGCCCAGGCCCGCGGGCGGCGCGGGGATGTCGTCGGGCTGCACCGGCTTGCCGCCCGCCTCCATGCTCAGCTGCATCAGCTGCATGTACCACTCCGGCAGGCCCTTGCCGAACGCGCCGACGATGGTGCCGAACACCAGCAGGTAGATCGCCGTCATCAGCAGGCCGAAGCCGATCAGGCGGCCGGCGCCGTTGCCGGCGCGGAAGGTGTCGAACACCGCGCCCGCACCCGCCGGCCGTCCGCGCTCGGCGGCGTCGATCACGCGCAGCGCGCCGCCGATCAGCAGCGGGAACACCACCAGCGACACCAGCGTGGTCAGCCCGATCACCGTCAGCAGCGCATCGGGCTGCGCGCCGAACACCGGCTGCGCCACCAGTTGCACGATGCTCGGCACCACCGCCACCAGCGCCACCAGCGCGATCGCGCCGATCACCGCCTTCGGGTTGTGGCGCCCGAGGTTGACCGCCCGTGCCAGCCACGACCAGCCGGTGCCCGGTCCCATTGCCCGCGTCGACATGATGATCCGTTCCGCCTTCGATGTGGCCTGCGCCACGATGGCGACATGCTACTGCATCGCGGATGGATCGCAGGTTGCAGGGTGCGGTGTTCGCATGGGTGTGGATTGTTGGTGCGGTGGCCCCCACCCCAACCCACCCCCCCCACCCGGGGGGGGCGTTTCAAAAGCAAGCGGCTGTTGCTCCCTCCCCCGCTTGCGGGGGAGGGTTGGGGTGGGGGCCAGACCGCCCGCGCACTCCTTACCGCCAACCGCCTACTCCTGCGGCGGCAGCACCGTCAGCACTTCCTCCACCGTCGTCAGCCCCTGCGCCACCTTCTCCGCGCCCGCCACGCGCAGCGTGCGCAGGCCTTCGCCGACGGCGGCACGGGTGAACGCAGCGAGCTCCATGTCCGGCCGGACCAGCGCGCGCAGCAGCGGCGTGATCGGCATCAGTTCGTAGATGCCGACGCGGCCGAGGTAGCCGGTGTTGCGGCATTCGAGGCAGCCGACCGGGCCGTTCGCCGTCTCCGGCACCGGCGGCGCGTGCGGGCCGGGCAGCAGCGAGTGCCAGGCCTCGGCGCTGAGCTTCTTCGGCGCCTTGCAGTGCGGGCACAGCGTGCGCACGAGGCGCTGGGCGAGGATGCCGTTGAGGGTCGAGGCGATCAGGTAGTGCGGCAGGCCGAGGTCGAGCAGGCGCGTGATCGCCGAGGGCGCGTCGTTGGTGTGCAGGGTCGAGAGCAC